>JAPOZF010000067.1:0-1447 GCA_026706165.1 Gemmatimonadota bacterium | reverse complement strand
TCGGGGTTGTCGAAGTCGATGACCCTGGCCTGTTGCCAACTGACGACGCCGTCATCGCTTCTGGAACCCACGGTTACCTCGTCCACCAGTATTCGATGAAAGGCGCGGTTGCGGGCTTCGAGGGTTGAACCTTCGGGGCGGATCAGCTTGCGGAAGGCGTCCTCGAGCGCCGAAGCGGGCAGGCCGGGGTTCAGGCTGGCGAGGGCGTCCCGCACGCGGCGCTCCAGGACCACCTGCCCGTAGTCGTCGCGCTCTGCGTTAGGTGTGTCGGGGGCGATGCCGGGTCCGTGGGCAACCTGCCAGTGGAGTCCCGCCAGCCAGTCAAGCGCGGCCTGCTCGACATCGGCCTCGGTGAAGGTGGTCATTGCACTTCCCTGATTCGGACCCGTGAATCCTCCACGATCCAAAAGCTGCCCCTGAAGCCCGGGTAGTATTTCAAGAAGATTCCCATCCAGCTTAAACAGCACAGTGGAATCCTAATCGGTCACCGGTACCACGCGCTCCCTCGCCAACTCGGCAGCGTAGAGCAGGGTCGCCTGCACCGCCTCTCGAGACACGGATGGGTATTGCTCAATGATCTCATCGACTTCCAACCCTTCGGCCAAGCTGTCCAGGATGACCGTGGCCATGACCCGGGTGCCGGTAATGCATGCCTTGCCGTGGCAGACCTCCGGCGTGCTCGATATGTAGTCTTGCCATCTCATGCTCATCCTCCGGCCCGTAGCTGCGCTTGAGGATACTCACCTGCCAGGGCCGATGTCCGGGCACCTGCTTACCAAGGGCAGAGAGGGAGTATAGAGAGCCGCCCATTTGCCATCGGCGTCAGCGAGGGTGGTCATGCCAGCATGAGGCGCTCGCCCTTGGGTTCAGGGATTGGATCGCCGAACTCCCGCGCCGTTTCGACCCACAGGTCCATGGCCTGACAGATGTTCTCCAGAGCGGCCTCCTGGGTGTCGCCGTGGGCGGCGCATCCCGAAAGCTCGGGCGCTTCAGCAACAAAGGCGTCATCTTCGTTGCTCCAATAGATGATGATCTCGTATTTGTGCATCACTCTCCCCCTTTGAAACTGTATCTCAAGATAATGTTTCGGACCTGCCGTACCTGGTAAGGCTTGGTATGGCTCCCGTCTCGCTGCAGGTTTATCTGCTCGCGGACACCTTCCTTTCTGAAGATGTGGTGACTGCCTCGTACCCGCTCGACGAACCCCAACCGAAACAGGAACAAACGGAGGTCGTTGAAACGGATATTGGCATCCGACCGGCCGCTCAATATTCTCTCTCGCAGTCCATCGTTGGGGTTCATAGTGTACCTATTTTAAAATGTTTCCTGCGGTCCTGCTCATCCGGTGTGATATCGGGCCGGTGTGCGACCTGCCAGCCGAAACTGGCAAGCCAGTCGAGGGTGGCAACTTCGACATCTGCTTCGGTTGAGGTGTTCATGTCTGATT
>JAPOZF010000106.1 GCA_026706165.1 Gemmatimonadota bacterium | reverse complement strand
GGATACGTCGATCCAGGCGATGCCGGACAGGGGGGTGACGGCGGTTGCGCGCGGGCCCTGGAACTGTTCGGGAAGGGGAGGCTCGCCGAGGCGGCCAGGGTCTGCGAGGCCGGGATGCGGCAGGACTCCGGGAATCACCGCTTCACCTACCTGCTGGGCAGGATCTTCTTCACCCAGGCGCAGGAGCTCGAGAAGAAGCAGCGGAACGACCCCGAGGCCGCGGAACTGTTCCAGCGCGCCAAGCGGATGCTGCTGGCGGCGGAGGCAGCCAGTCCGGGGCCGCTCGATTCCGGCCTGGATCACGCCGTCGGGAGCATTCTCCTTCGCGAGCGGAGACCGCATGCCGCCATCGATAGATTTTCCCGGGCGATCGCCAAGGCCCCGGGGAACGGGACCTTCCATCGCCTGAGGGGGCACACCTTTCTGCAGCTTGGAGACTACGAACCCGCCCGGGGCGACCTGCGGGCGGCTGTGGACCTCGAGCCGGGGAACCACTCGGGCCGGATCTGGCTCGCCGAGGCGCTGTATCTCGGCGGCAGGATCGAGGGGGCCCGGGAGTCGCTGTGGGAATACCACGGTCTGCTCGAAGGCTCTCCGGCGGACCCCCGGCACTCCCATGTTCTCTACAAGATCTTCGAGTACGCATTGGCGGCCAACGCGCTCGAGGAGGCGCGCCGGGCCCTCGAGATGGGGCTGGCGCTGCGGGAGGAGGATCCCCTGCTCCTCGTCGAGCTGGGGGTGCTGCTCTACCGCCTGGGCGAGTTCGAGAGGTCCATGGAAGTCCTCGAGCGCCTGCTGGCCGGGGGGGACGGAACCGAACCCCGGCACCGCGCCGAGGCGCACCGGCACCGCGGGCTCGCAGCGCAGCAGCTGGGCGACCACTCCCTCGCCAGGGTCCATCTCGAGAAGGCGCTGGAGATCTCCCCCGGGCACGCCCCCGCGTTGCGGGCGCTGGCCGTTTCGCTCCGCCGCCTCGGCGACCGGGAGGGCGCGCGCGCGGCCGCGGACCGCTTCAAGGCGATTCTGCCCCTTGAACAGCGGTCGCAGAAGCTCAGGGAACGGGTCGCCGTCGATCCGGGCGACCACGCAGCCCGCGCCGAGCTGATCGAGGTCTATGTCGCCATGGACCGCCGCTTCGAAGCCGCCGCAGAGCTGCGCACCCTGCGCGTCCGCTCCCCGCACTTTCCCGCACTGGGAGCCCTGGTCCGCAAGCTGTCCGGGGAACAGGCCCCGGGGGAGCCGGCCGGGGCGGGGCGCTAGTTGGGGTGGACAGGTTGGAGGATGGGACTGCGGCTGGAGGTTCTCGCCGCCGCCGTCGCGGCGTCGTTGCCGGGCTGCAACGGCGATTCCGGTACGACGGCTTCAGGAAAGCCGGGGGGGCCGCCGGCGCCGGCGGCCGGTTCGCGGGTCATTTTTCGCGACGTCGCGCGGGAGCGCGGCGTCGAGTTCCGGCATTTCACCGGGTTCACGGGGAAACGGTACATAGTGGAGATCATGGGTTCGGGGGCCGGCTTCATCGATCACGACCAGGACGGGGACTTCGACCTCTACCTGCTGAACGGCGCCCCCCTTCCGGGGACCCCTGACCCAGGGGTTCCTCCCCGCAACCGGTTCTTCCGCAACGACGGGTTCGGGTCGTTCACCGACGTCACCGACACCGCGAGGACGGGGGACGAAGGGTACGGAATGGGGATGGCAGTGGGGGATGTCGAGAACGACGGGGACCCGGATCTCTTCGTGGGGAACTACGGGGCGGATCTCCTTTTCAGGAACCGCGGCGACGGCGTCTTCGAAGAAGCCGGCCCGGCTGCGGGGATCGACATTCCCGGGTGGTCGACGTCGGCCACCTTCTTCGATTTCGACCTCGACGGCGACCTCGATCTCTACGTGGCGGGATACGTCGATTTCGACCAGGTGACCTTCACCCCGTGCAAGCGGTCGGGTGTCGAGGTCTACTGCGGACCCCAGGCCTACGGGGGTCTCTGCGACAGGCTGCTGCGCAACGACGGCACCGGCAGCTTCGCCGACGTATCCGGCGAGCTGGGAATCACCGATTGCTCCGGCAAGGGGCTCGGGGTCGTCGCCGGAGATTTCGAGGGGGACGGCGATTCCGACCTCTACGTCGCCAACGACGGCACCGCCAACTTTCTCTACATCAACCACCTGGAGGAGGGCAGCCCCGGCTTCACCGAGGAGGCGATCTACTACGGGGCCGCTTTCGGGTACGACGCGGTGGCCGAGGCCGGGATGGGGACCGACATGGGGGACTACGACGGCGACCTCGACCTCGACATCACGGTGACCAACCTCGAAGCCCAGACCAACTCGCTGTATCGAAACGACGGCGGCAACGCGGTGATGGAGGTCAGCTACGGCAGCGGCCTGGGGGCGTCCACCCTCGCCTACGTCGGCTTCGGGACCTGCTTTCTCGACTTCGATCTCGACAGCGACCTCGACCTCGTCGTCGCCAACGGCCACGTCATCGACAACATCGCCCTCGTCAAGGAAGGCAGCTCCTTCGAGCAGGACGACCTGCTTTTCGAAAACACCGGCGGCAGCTTCCGCGAGGTCCTTGCTTCGAGGGGTGGAGACGGGCTTCCGAGGCGCGCCGGCCGCGGCCTGGCCGCTGCCGACATCGACGGCGACGGCGACGACGACGTCGTCGTCAACAACAACGGCTCGCAGGCGCTGCTCCTCGAAAACGCGGTCGGCCAGGGGAACCCCTCCCTCGGCCTGCGCCTGGAAGGCTCTCCGCCGGAGTCCAACCGTGACGCCTACGGGGCCCGGGTCCTGATCGAGGCCGGGGGGCGCAGGCTGCTGCGCGAGGTTCACGCAGGGTCCTCCTACCTGGCGAGCCAGGATCCGCGGCTGCGCGTCGGGCTTCCCGGGGAAGGCGGCCCCGCCCGCGCCACCATCCGTTGGCCCAGCGGCAGAGTGGAGGAAGTGCAGGGGCTCGCCGCGGGGGCTTACCACCTCGTTCGCGAGGGCGTGGGAATCGTGGAGAGCACGCCGTTCCGGCGCTGACCCGGGGATGGGAAGAATGGATGCGAGTCAATCGACCGCCGGCGAGGGCCGCCGCACCGGCCTGCGACATCCCGTGGAGTTGGAACCGGGGGGTGCCGGGGCCGCTGTGTTCCGGGGCAGGCCGCCGGACCGCCCCGGACTTGCCGGTCGCTTCATGAAGCCGCCTGAAGTCGGGGAGAGCCGGTGAACAGGAGCACCCCGCTGATGGTCGCCGCCCTGTTCTTCCTTTCCGGGGCCTGCACCCTCGTGTACCAGGTGGTCTGGGTGCGCATGCTGATCGTCGTCTTCGGAGTCAGCGTTTTCGCCGTCAGCACCGTTCTCACCGCGTTCATGGCCGGGCTGGCGCTGGGCAGCGCCCTCTTCGGACGCGTCGCCGACAGCCGCGGCCGCGGACTGCGGATCTACGCCCTCCTCGAGCTGGGCATCGGTCTGTTCTCGCTGGCCTTCCCGTGGATCCTGACCGGTCTCGACGACCTTCACACCGCCCTCTACCAGCTGCTCGAGGGCCGGCCCATGATGTTCGCGCTGGCGCGCTTCGTCCTGAGCTTCCTGATCCTGCTGCCGCCGACGACCCTGATGGGGGGCACCCTTCCCGCCCTGTGCCGTTTCGCCGTGCGCCACCTCTCCGCGGCCGGCTGGCAACTGGGTTCCCTCTACAGCATCAACACCGCCGGGGCGGCGCTCGGCTGTTTCGCCGCCGCCTTCTTCCTGATGGAGCATCTGGGGGTGCGGGGGACGGTGTTCGCCGCCGCCGCCGCCAACCTCGCGGTTGCCGCCGCGGCCCTGCTGATCGGGCGGGCCGCCGGACCGGAGAGCCGCCCGCCGGAACCGGAGGGACAGGAGCCGGCTCTCTCCGCCGATCCCGTGCCGCGGCGCCTGGAGATAGCGGTGCCGGCGGTGTTCGCCCTGTCGGGATTCGCGGCCCTGGGCTACGAGATTGTCTGGACCCGGTTGCTGCAGACGACGCTGACGAGCGCCACCGTGCAGACCTTGAGCACCATCGTCATAACCTTTCTGGCCGGGATCGCCGCCGGCTCGGCTGCCGGGGCCCGCTGGGCGGACCGCCTGCGCGACAGGGTGTACGCCTTCGGGGTCGTCGAGCTTCTCCTCGGAGTTTTCGGCGTGGTTTCGGTAGCCGCCGTCGCCGGTTTGCCAAAGCTGGTCTCCGCCTTCCCCAGGCCGGAGTGGGAAGACCACATCGCCATGCTGTTCACCGCCGCCGCCATGGTGATGTTCGTCCCGACCTTCCTGATGGGGTTCCTGTTTCCCCTCGTCGCCAGGATCCGGGTGCGGCGGATCGGCGCGGTCGGAACCGAGGTCGGCGACATCTACGCGGTCAACACGACCGGGGCGATCTTCGGCGCCTTCGCCGCAGGCTTCCTGCTCATTCCCGGGCTGGGCACGCAGTTGTCGCTCGAGTTCCTGGCGCTGATCAACCTGGCCGCGGGTCTGCTGCTCGTCCTGTGGAGCGCCGCGGGCCTGCGCCGCAAGCTGGTGCCCCCGGTTCTGGCCGGGGGGTTCTTCCTGCTGTGGAAAGGGGTGATGCCCGGGAACCTGATCGAGACGATGATGGCCTGGAGCCACGGCAACACCCGCATGGTCCACTTCGACGAGGACGCCGGGGGCACCGTCACCGTCCACGCGGCGGAGGGCGGCTACCGTCTGCTCATGATCAACGGCGGGGGAGAGGTGCCGACCGACTTCTCCTCCCTGCAGACGTTCCGCCTTCTCGGGACCCTGCCGATGGTCGTTCACCCCGACCCCGGGGAGGTCCTCGTAATCGCCTTCGGCGGCGGCATCACCCTGGCCACGGTGGAGGGGTACGGTCCCCGGCGCATCGACTGCGTCGAGGTCGTGCCCGCGGTCGTGGATGCGGGGATTCACTTCACCGACCACAACAACGAGGTCTACGAGCGTTTCGGGCAGGGGGTTCTCGAGCTGATTCCCGAGGACGGCCGCAACCACGTGCTGCGCAGCGAGCGCACCTACGACCTGGTCATCGCCGACGCCACCCATCCCGGCACGGCGGACAGCTGGGTCCTTTACACGGAGGAGTTCTACCGGCTGTGCCGGCAGCGGCTCAACCCCGGGGGGATCGTCGCCCAGTGGCTGCCCCTTCA
>JAPOZF010000741.1:2044-5146 GCA_026706165.1 Gemmatimonadota bacterium | reverse complement strand
ATCACGCGAACGTCCTTGGCCAGCTTGCTCTGGCCGGTGCGCGCCTTGATGACGCGCACGTCGTCCGAAGCCCGCCACCCGAACCCGCCGGCGGCCTCGATGTAGTCCCAGACGGAATAGTCTGGATTGTAGACGATGGCGCCAGGACTGGTCGCCGCCCCGCTGACCATGACCGTCTGCTGCAGGCGGGGAACATTGATCACGTCTCCCGGCAGCAACACGATATCCTGGGATTCGTCCCCGGCCTCGAGGGCGACGAAATCGACGACCATCTGGCCCGGTTTCTCCCGGCTCTTCATGATGAAGTACTGATTCTCGTCCTCGGTCCTGTCCGCCGGGGGGATCCAGCGGATGCGCTCGAATTCGGGATCCTCGGAGGCCTGGGCCACCTGCTCCCGCTGTCTGACCACTCTCGCTTCGGAGAGGGCGGCCTCGCGGGTGAACCCGCCGGCAAGGCGGATCACCTCGCTCAGGGAGGTTCCGTTTTCCTCGACGACGTGGAAACCGGGAAGCTTCACCTCCCCGATGATCAGGACCGTGCTGCGGCCGTGGTACCCGGTCAGCTTGCGAAGAACGATCCAGTCCTCGGGCTCCAGCCGCAGGTCGGCATCTTCCCGACCCTGCAGAATCGCCTCAATGTCGATCTTGCGGGTGTACTGGGTCTTTCCGTCCTCGCGGTAGCGGAAGAGAAGGGCGTTGTCGGGATCGTAGGAGGCAGCCGGCCCGTGAGCGAGACTGAGGAGGTCGCTGATGCGGTCCCCTTCGACGAACTCGAAGTAATCGGGCCGATGAACCGCCTCGTGGGCGGCGATCTTGCCCCTCCGCGCCGGCACCAGGACGATGTCGCCGTCTTCGATGAACGGGTTGTACCGGGACAGCCCCGTCGCTTCGTACAGTCTCAGGTCGACGCGGCGGGACTGCAGCGAGTCGAGCACGCTGGTATCTCCCTGCCGGGCGCGTGCGCCCAACTCCATGGCCCCCGCCGCATCGAGCCCGGTCTTTACCAGGAGGATGTTCCGGCTCGAGGCGAAGGGAGTCAGACCTCCCGCCTCGCGGATCAGCTCGCCGACCCGCTTCACCCCGCTGGCCTGCCGGATTCCAGGCTCTTCCACCATCCCGACGACGGAAACCGGGAACTGGCGGAGCTTGCTGAGCTCGACGTGGATGTTGCCGACCTTCACCGTCTTTCGGAAGGCGTCGGCAATCGCCTTGTGGGCATCCCGCAACCGCAGTCCGCCGACCTGAACCGGCCCGACTTTCGGGACGAACAGGCCGCCCTCGGAAAGTACCGGGGCCATGTATGGTTCTTCCATGCCGGTTGCGGTTGAGAAGATCAGGAACTCATCCCCCGGTCCTACCAGGTAGTCGCCGCTCGCCAGCACCTCGTGAAAAGCCTCCATGCCGATAGTAGCGGGTTCCACTCCAGTGGTTTTCTCTTCCGGTTCGATGACGACGACCGGCGGTTCCTCCTCCTCCTGGGCTGCGGCAAAGGCAACCAGGGCGAGTAGACATGCCCCGGCGGCGAACAGGGAATTGGGCCGCATCATGGCGGTGTCTCCGGCCATGGCGGCGATCTCCTGCAGGGGGTGATTTTCATGTTGCCGTCTTCTCCTTTTTCGGCGAAAAGCCGGAATCCGTCGGCGGCGTAGCTGCCGAACACCCCCACTCCTCCGTCGACGTGGAAGATCGGGCCGGCGTCGCGGACGAAGCCGCTGATGTCGGCCGCTTCGGCGGTCGATGCCCGGGAGGCGGGGGCAGCCTGCAGCAGGACAGCTGTGAACGGGGCGCGAAGCGGACCCTGGAACCGGTTCAAGGATCAGCGTTCCCCGGTCGACCCGAAGCCGCCGCCGCCGCGGCTCGAAGCGCCCAGTTGCCCGGTCTCGGTCAGTTCCGCCCGGGTCACCGGCGCGAACACGATCTGCGCGATCCGGTCTCCCGGCTCGACGACCTGCTCCTCGCCCGAATGGTTGATCAGGATCACCCCTACCTCGCCGCGGTAGTCGGCGTCGATCGTTCCGGGGGCGTTGAGCACCGACAGCCCGCGTTGGAGGGCGAGGCCGCTGCGCGGCCGCACCTGTCCTTCGAAGCCGGCGGGGATTTCCAGGCGCAGGCCGGTCGGAACGAGGGCGCGCTCTCCCGGGGCGAGGCGGAGCGGCCCGCCGAGGTCGGCCCGCAGATCCATGCCGGCGCTGCCGGCGGTTTCGTATTCCGGCAGGGGGTTGTCGGTCCGGCGCTGGACCCGGACTGAAAGCGGGGGGCTCACGGGGCTGGGCGGTGCGGCGTTTCCGGGGCCCTTCTCTTTTCGGAGAAGGTGCCGCATTCAGGCTGCAGACCGCGGCCCGGACTGCCCGTACCGGCGCCATGGCGATCGACGTCGGCCATGCCGGGCGGGGGCGTTTCAACGGTGCGCATACTGCTTCTCGTAGTAGGCCCGGTACTCTTCTCCGGACTTGATCCGGCGCCACCATACCTCGTTGCGGACGTACCAGTCGACGGTATCGCTCATCGAGGCGGCCAGATCGCGCCGGGGCTTCCAGCCAAGTGCGGCGATCCTGGAGGAGTCGAGGGCGTAGCGGCGGTCGTGGCCGCTGCGGTCCCTGACGAACTCGATCAGCGATTCCGGCTTTCCGAGCTGCTCGAGTACCGTGCGCGCGACCTCGAGGCCGTTCGACTCGTTCTCTCCCCCGACGTTGTAGACCTCCCCCGCCTGTCCCTGGCGCAGCACGAGGTCGATCGCTTCGCAGTGGTCCTCGACATGGAGGTGATCGCGCACCTGTCTGCCGTCGCCGTAGACCGGCAGCGGCCGGTCGTCGATGGCGTTGGTGATGTAGAGGGGAACCCGCTTCTCCGGGTACTGGTAGGGGCCGATGTTGTTGGACGCCCGGGTGATCACCGCGGGCAGGCCGTGGTTCAGGTGGTAGGCCCGCACCAGGATGTCGGCGCACGCTTTGCTCGCCGAGTAGGGGTTGCGCGGGTCGACGGGGGACTCCTCGGTCCAGGCCCCCTCTTCGACGCTGCCGTAGACCTCGTCGGTGCTGACCTGGTGAAAGCGCTCCACCCCGTAGCGCCTGGCCGCTTCCAGCAGCACCGCGGTCCCGTACA
>JAPOZF010000741.1:0-2034 GCA_026706165.1 Gemmatimonadota bacterium | reverse complement strand
TTTCACCAGGTCAGCACCGACGAGGTCTACGGCAGCGTCGAGGAGGGGGCCTGGTGAAAGCGCTCGACCCCGTAACGCCTGGCCGCTTCCAGCAGCACCGCCGTCCCGTACACGTTGGTGCGCACGAACTCGGCCCCGCCGAGCAGGGAGCGGTCGACGTGGCTCTCGGCGGCGAAGTGGACGACGGCGTCCGCCTCTTCCACGAGGGGATCGACGGCCTGCGGGTCGCAGACGTCTCCGCGCACGAACCGGTAGCACCGATCCCCCTCGAGATCGGCGAGGTTCTCGAGGTTACCGGCGTAGGTCAGCTTGTCGAGGTTGGTGACGTTGCAGCCGGGGTACCGGGCGAGCAGGAAGCGCACGAAATTGCTGCCGATGAAACCGCACCCCCCGGTGACGAGAATCCTCTTCATCTTCCGATCAGGTCCGCAGCGGCACCGAATGCACAGGAGAGCTCAGGTCCGGCTCGTCCCCCGCTTCCCCGGGGGCCAGGGCCCGGCGCCCGACGCTGACGTACTCGAAGCCGAGCTCCCCCATGCGCCGCGGCTCGTAGACGTTGCGGCAGTCGAGGAACTTCGCCGTGCGCAGGGCCTCCCGCAGGCGCGGCAGGTCCATGTTGCGGAACTCGTTCCACTCGGTCAGCAGGACGGCGGCGTCGCAGCCCTCGGCAGCGGCATAGGGGTCCTCGAAACAGAGGACCTCGGGGAACCGGGCCTGCGCGCGTTCGTTGGCGGCCGGGTCGCAGGCGCGCACCGCGGCCTCCCCGGCCAGCAGCGCCCCGATCATGTCGAGGGAGGGTGCTTCGCGGATGTCGTCGGTGTCCGGCTTGAACGAAAGCCCGAGGAGACAGACCGACTTTCCCCCGAACGGGCCGATGAGATCGCCCAGCTTGGAGATCATGCGCCGCCGCTGCAGGGCGTTGCTGCCGTCGATGGCATCTATGAGGGGAGCCTCGACCCCGGCCTTGCGGGCGGTGGCGGCCAGCCCGGTGACGTCCTTGGGGAAACAGCTGCCGCCGTACCCGGCGCCGGCGTTCAGGTAGCGGTGCCCGATGCGACCGTCGTACCCCATCCCCCTTGCCACCGAGGAGACGTCGGCGCCGTAGGCCTCGCAGATGTTGGCGATTTCGTTGATGAAGGAGACCCTGGCGGCGAGCAGCGCGTTCGAAGCGTACTTGATCATCTCCGCCGACTCGACGTCGGTGAGCACCATCGGGACGTCGCGCTCGTACAGCGGGTTGTAGACGTCGAGGATCGCCTCCATGGCGCGGCGGCTCGTCGCCCCGATGACCAGCCGGTCCGGGTGCAGGAAGTCGTCGATCGCAGAACCCTCGCGCAGGAATTCGGGGTTGGAGACGACGTCGAAGTCCTGGTCCGGCCGCACCCTGCGGATCACCTCGCCGACGTCGACCCCCGTGCCGACGGGGACCGTCGACTTGTTGACGACGATCTTGTAGTCCTCCATGAAGGTGCCGATGGTCTCGGCGGCCGCGGTGACGTAGGAGATGTCGACGTCACCGGTGGGGAGCGGCGGGGTGCCGACGCAGATGAAGATGATCTCCGATGTCTTGATCGCGAAGGCGACCTCGGTCGAGAAGGTCAGGCGGCCGCGGCTGACGTTGCGGGCGGCCAGCTCGTCGAGTCCCGGTTCGTATATGGGGGTTTCTCCGGCCTTTAGCCGGGAGATCCGCTCGTCGTCTATGTCGACGCAGACAACGGCGTTTCCGAAGTCGGCGAGACAGGAGCCGGTGACGAGGCCGACGTAGCCCGTCCCCATTACGCAGACGCGTCTCAATGATCTCTGCTCCGGTTATTCTTTGAGGACAGGCGGTATCTGGCGGGACGGCTGCGGCGAAGAGCCCCCGGTCGGCCCTTCGAGCACGAAGCGGAAAACAAGCATCTATCTGTTAAAGAAAGAGTTAGCAGACCGTTTACCTTAGGGGTCGCGACAGGGGATGTCAAACGGCAGCGGTCAGTTCCACCAGCGCTCAAAAACGCGCCCGGTCCGCCGCCGGGCGGCCCCCGCGGCGACGGA
>JAPOZF010000075.1 GCA_026706165.1 Gemmatimonadota bacterium | reverse complement strand
CCCGTGCGGGGCTTTCCGCCCTCGACGGCGGTTGCCCCGGCCAGTCCGCAAAGCGACTTTCCCGGGCGCTCTCGAGGGGGCAGGGCCTGGGTTCACCCTCAGCTGCGGAACCTGCGGAGCGTCCTGGTTTCGGGGGCCGCTCCCTGATCCGCCCTGCCCGACCTTCCGCGCCGGGACCCCCGGCTTCCTCGTTCACCTCCATGCAGGCAGATCAACATGAGCCAACCAACCTCGCAGTCCCCGCTCCGGGGCCAGGTCGCCGTCGTCACGGGCGCCGCCCAGGGCCTGGGGCTGGCAACGAGCCAGCGCCTCGCCAGCGACGGTGCCCACGCGATCCTCGCCGACCTGCAGCTCGACAAGACGGAAACCGAAGCTGAGCGGCTGCGCTCCTCCGGCCTCGCCGCCAGCGGCGCCGGCCTCGACGTCGCCGACAGCGCCGCGGTCGACGCTTTCTTCTCCGAAGTGCGCTCGCGGCACGGCAGCGTCGACATCCTCGCCAACAGCGCCGGCGTCGGGCAGGAGGTCTGCCCGGTCAGCGAGCTCGGCGACGAAGAGTGGGACCGCGTCCTCCGGGTCACCCTGAACGGCACCTTCCACTGCTGCCGCGCCGCGGCACGCATCATGGAGGAGCAGGAGTCGGGGAGCATCGTCAACTTCGCCTCGATCAACGGCCAGAACCCGGCCGCCCTCGTCAGCGCCTACAACGTCGCCAAGGCCGGGGTGATCAGCCTCACCCGGACCCTGGCGGTCGAGCTGGCCGCCTACGGGGTGCGCGTCAACGCGGTCGCCCCGGGCCCGGTGTACACCGCCTTCAACCAGCGCAACATGGCGATGCGCAGCGGCAGCCTGGGGATCTCCGAGGAGGAGATGATCGAGAAGGTGCGCCAGGCGATCCCGCTGGGAAGGTGGGGGGAGCCGGAGGACATCGCCCAGGCGGTGGCCTACCTCTGCAGTCCCGACGCCGGCTGGATGACGGGGGAGGTCCTGCGCGTCAGCGGCGGTCTCGAAGGAGTGTCGGCCGCCCCCCCGAAGAGGGAGAAGGGGTGAGCGCCGCCGACCGCGGCTTTCTCCTGCACGTCTTTCACCGCACCCAGGGCCCGGACACCGTCATCTTCGGAGTGGGCCGGCTCGAGTCGGGCGGGACCTTCGCCTTGGCCGACCACCGCGATTCCCCCGCCTTCTACGTGCGCGCCGGGGACGCGGCGACCGCGCGCGTCTGCGCCGGCAGGGACGACACCGTCGAGCCCTGCGGCTGGACGACGATGGACGGCGAGCCGGTGGTGCGGGTGCGCAGCCGGCGGGTCAACGGCCTGCGCCAGGTCGCCCGGCGCCTCCATAAGGACGGGATCCGCACCTACGAGGCCGACGTCGGCCTGGGGCGCCGCTACCTCGCCGACCGCGGCATCGCCGGCCCGGTTGAGATCGAAGGGCCGTGGCGGCCCGGCACCGGGGTCGACCGCGTGTACGTCGACCCTGAGCTGCGGCCCGGGGACTGGGTGCCGGAGCTCTCCGTGCTCGCCCTCGACATCGAGACCACCCCGGACGCCTCCGAGGTCCTCGCCGCCTCGCTGGTCGGCAGCGGAACGGCCGCCGGCGTGGAGGAGGTCCACATCTCCGGGGCCCCGGACCCGGGGGATCCGGCCTACCTGAGCTGCCACGACGGGGAGGGCGCCCTGCTGGCGGCGCTTGGGGACCGCATCCGCGCCCTCGACCCGGACGTGCTGACCGGGTGGAACCTCGTCGACTTCGACCTCACCGTGCTGCAGCGGCGCTTCCGCGCCCTGGCGCTCCCGTTCAACCTCGGGCGCAGCAGCGACTCCTCGTGGTACCAGGAGGGGGAGATCTGGGGCGGCAGCCGCATGGTCGTCCACGGCCGCCAGGTCCTCGACGCCCTGCACCTGATCCGGGGGACGCTGCAGCGCTTCGACGACTACCGCCTCGAAACCGTGGCGCGGCAGGTCCTGGGGCGGGGCAAGCGGTTCGCGGACGGCGGCGACGCCGGCGAGAGCATGCCCGAGGTCATCCTGCGGGCCTACCGCGAGGACCGGACCGCTTTCTGCGAGTACTGCCTCGAGGACTCGCGGCTCGTGCGCGACCTCCTCGAAGCGGAGGGGCTGATCGAGCTGACCCTGCGGCGCAGCGTCCTCACCGGGCTGCCGCTGGAGCGGGCCTGGGGCTCGGTGGGGGCCTTCGAGTTCCTCTACATCAGCGAGCTGCACAAACGCGGCAAGGTCGCCCCGACCAACGGCGTCGACCGCGCCGGTCTCGGAGGGGCGCCGGGGGGCCTGGTGATGCCGGCGGCGGCCGGACTCTACCGCAACGTCTACGTCTTCGATTTCAAGAGCCTGTACCCGACGATCATGCGCACCTTCAACATCGATCCGCTCGCCCACGTCGAGGCGCGCATCCGCGGCGGCGATGCCGGCGACGTCATCGTCGCCCCCAACGGGGCCCGCTTCGCGCGCGAGCCCGGGATTCTGCCGCGGCTGCTGGAGCGCTTCTTCGAAAGCCGCGACCGCGTCAAGGCGGCCGGCGACGAGCTGGCGTCGTACGCCTACAAGATCGTGATGAACTCCTTCTACGGAGTGCTGGCGACCGAGTCCTGCCGCTTCGCCGAGGAGCAGCTCGCCGGGGCGATCACCGGGTTCGGGCATTACTTCCTGCGCTGGACCCGGGACCTGCTGCAGGAGAACGGCTGCCGCGTCCTCTACGGCGACACCGACTCCGTCTTCGTCGACGCCGGCCTTCCCGACGACATCGACCCTGCCGAAGGGATCGGGCGGGGCCGCGAGCTGTGCGCCTGGATCAACGGCCGCCTCGCCGAGCATATCGAGGCGGAGCACGGGGTGCGGTCGGTCCTCGACCTCGAGTTCGAGAAGCTCTACCTGCGCTTCTTTCTGCCGCCGGTCCGCGACGGCGGCGACCGCGGTCGCGCCAAGGGGTACGCCGGCCTGCGGGCCGGGGAGGCCGGCGCCCGAGAGGTCGAGATCGTCGGCATGGAAGCGGTGCGCCGCGACTGGACCGACCTGGCGCGCAACTTGCAGCGCGAGCTGCTGGGAATGCTGTTTCGCGACGCCCCCGGCGCCGGGATCGAGGCGGAGGTCGGCGAGTGGATCCGCTCGGTGCGGGCCGGGGAGCGGGACGGCGAGCTGGTCTACCGCAAGGCCCTGCGCAAGCCGGTCGAGGGCTACACGAGCACGAGCCCGCCGCACGTGACCGCGGCCCGCATGCTGCCGAACCCTTCCGGGCTCATTCAGTACGTGATAACCCGGGACGGGCCGCAGCCGCTCGGGCTCGTCGGGGCGCCGCTGGACTACGAGCATTACGTCGAGAAGCAGATCGCCCCGATCGCGCGCACCATCGGACAGGTGTGCGACCTCGACGTCGAGGCGGCGGTCACCGGAACGCGGGACCTGTTCCGGTCGCTGAGGTAGCGGAACCTGTTTCCGGCATGCCGCCGGCGGCGGCCCGGCAACCGGATGCCCGCGGCAGCGGGCCCGACATATATCATTACCCCCCGCACGAGGTTGCCAGCTCCTGAATCCCCCGCCCCGGGGCAGGAGCAGGCGTTCGAGCGTCAGGCGATCATCGTCTCGGCGAGGGCGAAGCAGACCGAGGAGTGCGGCCGGCCGAGGTTCTCCGTCCAGCTGTCGCGAAGGTACGGCGCGCCGGGGACCGGCCTGCCGTCGAGCTCGACGCTGCCTCCGGAAGCGAAAACGAGTATGGTGAAGACGATCCGGGGGTGCAGGGTCGGCGGACCGACGTAAGGGGCGGCCAGCCCGCTCCAGACGGCGCGGATCTCCCGGTCCCCGGCGGCGATCCTCCAGGCCGGGCGGTCGCGCACGTCCCCTTCCTGGCGGAACTCGGCCGCGATCACCGGCAGGCCGGCGAAGGGGCCTTCGTTTCGGTACATGGTCTCGCGGATGAAGCGCTCGAAAGCGGGGGAGTCGGTGCAGGCCGCCGCGAAGCCGGCTTCCCCCTCGATGCGGACGTAGGCGGCGATGCCGGGGCCGGCGGGACTGAAGCGGCCGCGGTAGATGCTGACCATGGCGCTGTCCCGGCCGCCACCGGGGAGCCGCAGGTAGTTGATCCAGTGCTCGCCGCTGAACAGGAGGTCGCCCCGGCCGATGTCCGGGCGCTCCGGGGATGCGCCGCTCATTGGGCTTGCGGTCAGAACTTCAGGACCACCTTGACCGCCTCTTCTTCCTCGGGGCGGAGGAAGGCGGTCTCGAACCCCTGCTGGATCTGCTCGAACGGGAGCACGTGGGTCAGGATCGGGGTGACGTCGAGGCGCCCCTCGGTGATCCACTGGAGGGCGACGGTGTAGTCCATCTGCGGGTTGGGTCCGACCGAGGCGATGAGGCGGGTCTCGTTGACGAACCAGCTGCAGAACTCGAGCGGTATGATCCCCTCCTGGTTGTCCTTGTCCGGGACCCCGAAGCTGACCAGGGTGCCCCCGCGCTTCAGCAGGCCGGCGGCGAGGTTGAGGGTTTCGGCGGCCCCCACGGCTTCGACGGCGCAGTCCGCCATCTCCCCGCCGGTCAGCTCGGTGACGGCGGCGCGCACGTCCTCGGCCGATGGGTCGATCGCGTGGGTCGCCCCCATCCTCTCTGCCACCCGCAGCCGGTGGCGGTTGGGGTCGACGGCGACGATGCGGCGGGCCCCGAGGTTGCGCAGGCAGGCGTTGAACAGCTGCCCCACCGGGCCCTGGCCGATGACGACGACGTCCTTGTTGATGAGGTTGCCGAGCTTGTAGAAGCAGTGGATGACGGTGCCGAGCAGCTGGCTCATCAGGACCACTTCGGGCTTGCCGTCGGCCGGCAGCCGCACCACCCCTTCATCGCGGGCGAGCACGTACTCCTGGAACAGGCCGCGGTCGAAATGGGACAGCAGCACCCGTTCCCCTTCCGCGTAGCGCCCGGAGGGGCAGGCCTCGACGACCCCCATGCCCTCGTGACCGGTGTCGCCCGGCTGCAGCGGGTAGGCGGGGTACCCGCCCCAGAACGAGGGCCGGTCGGTTCCGCAGATGGCGACCCGCTCGAGGCGGACCAGCATGTTGCCGTTCGATGCCTCGGGCCTGTCGACCTCGATCAGCTTCCAGGTGCGTGGCTGCACCAGTTGTGCGGCGCGCAATGATGCTCTCCCATCTTGACGGTCA
>JAPOZF010000613.1:375-5161 GCA_026706165.1 Gemmatimonadota bacterium | reverse complement strand
CCGGCGCGACACCCGCGCGGCGAAGTCCTCAGGCGCCCTCTTGCGGGCCAGGAAATACTAACTCGTCTCCTCCTGCCCGTGAGGCGGCTGCACCGCGGCGTCGATCCAGGCTTCGGCCCCGGCGAGCCCGGGGAACTCCGCTACCATGACCAGGTTCCAGTCCCTCTGCGGCGCGATCAGCTCGAAGGCCTCGCAGCGCATCAGCCCGAAGTCGCGGGCGACCGACTTCATCCGGGCTTCCTGCTCTTCATCGCCCCCCGTCACGGTCACGGCCCCGTCCAGGTCCGGAGGCCGCCGAACGAACGACAGGACCACCACCGAATCTCCCGAGACCGACAGCGAGGGAACCACCCGGGGATCGGCATCCGCAGGAACCGACACCGGGGGTAGCGGATTCGTCACCCATGCGTCGAGCTGCTCCCGGCGCCAGCGCGTCGCAAGGAAGTACTCGTAGAATCCGTAGCGCCCGTACGGGGGTGCCATCTCGTTCTCAATCCAGGCTCGCGCCCCGGCAAAGGTGGGAAACTCGATCGTCCAGAAGCGCTGCCAGTTCTGCTGCGGGGTGACCAGGCGGAAGCCCTCCAGGCCGATCATCCCGTGGCGGGCCCCAACCTGGAGCATGAGGTCGACGTGAATCTGCTGATACTCTTCCCGCTGTTGGTCGGTGAGGGCATCCCATGAAGGAAGGCGCCCGCCCTTGAAGAGGACGACGACGCTGTCCGAGCCCGTTTCTGTCATTACCAGCCTCCTTTGATGGCTCCAGTTGCCCGCCTAAATTAGCCCGCAATCGGAGCGGCGTTTCGCGAGTCCGGGGCCCCGGGTCGAGCCGAGGGCACTCGCGCCGGGGTCCGGAGGCCGCGGATTCACCAAGGTTCCGGGGGCGGCGACGAGAAGAGGGCGCTTGCCCCGGAGCTTGGAGGCCCCAGTGGGCGGGCGGCTTCCCGAGGTATGCTACCCGACGGGCCGCGGTTCGCACCGGCTCTTCAACAAACCAATGCAAGAGGTAACATGTCATCCAAGGTGGTGAAAACCGAGGAGGAGTGGAGGGAGATCCTCACTCCCGCGCAGTTCGAGGTTCTCAGGCGCAAGGGGACGGAACGGCCGTTCACCGGGGAGTTCAACGACTTAAAAGGCGAGGGGACGTTCGCCTGCGCCGGCTGCGGCGCGCCGCTGTTCAGCTCCGACGCCAAGTTCGACTCCGGGACCGGGTGGCCGAGCTTCTACCAGCCCGAGGACCCCGAAAGCATCGACGAGGAGACCGACACCAGCTACGGCATGGTGCGCACCGAGGTCCTGTGCAGGGCCTGCGGCGGCCACCTCGGCCACCTGTTTCCCGACGGGCCGCACCCCACCGGGATGCGCTACTGCAACAACTCGGCGGCGCTGCGGTTCGAGGAGGGCGACCGGTAGAGGATGAATCACCGAAGAAAGGGGCGGAGATGAGCGCGGTCAGCGCCGACGAGCGGTTCCTGTTCGACCTGCAGGGGTTTCTGCTGCTGCCGCAGGTGCTGTCTGCTTCCGAATGCGGGCGGTATCTCGACAGGCTCCGGGCGGCCGAGAGCCGGGAGTACGAGGACTCCTGGCAGGCCGGCCGCGAAGAGGGCCGCAAGGGACGGCCGACCAGGGAGCTGAAGCGGGCCAACCAGGTCAGGATGAACGGCCTCCTGCGCCTCGATCCGGTGTTCGACGAGCTGATCGACCACCCCCGGGTGCTCCCCTACCTCGAGGAGTTCGTAGGCCTGCCGCAGCTGATCAACACCTGGTCGATCTCCAAGTTCGAGGGAGCCGTCCACAGCGGCTGGCACCGGGGGGTGCCGGTCTCCGACTACTCCTACTTCAACGGCGAGATCCGCTCCCGCATGTTCAACGTCGTCTGGTTCCTGACCGACAACGGCCCGGACGACGGCTGCATCGTCGCCCTGCCGGGGTCGCACAAGAGCAGTTTCGACCTTCCCTTCGGCGACTACGAAGGTCTCGAGCTGCCCGGGGCGCGGGCGCTCACCGGCAAGGCGGGGGACCTGCTGATGTTCTCCGAGACGGTGGTCCACAACGGCCTGCTGAAGACGACCCCCGGGACCCGCTCCAACCTGTATTTCAACTACGTGCACGCCCACTACAACGTGATGACGCGCGAGCCGATCAACTGCCACCACTTCTACCTGCCAGCTTCGATGCGCCGGAGGCTGACGCCGAAGCGGCTCGAGCTGACGAGCTGGATGGAGCTGGCCCGCTGGGAGTATTGATGTGGGCCATTCCGGCGGTGCCGGTCGCATCCCGCAGCGGCCCCGCCGGAACGCGCCGCCGCGGCCGGGCGGCAGGCTCGCCGGAGGGGGACTTCCCCGATGAACCGGCAGCGGCCCGACGTCCTCTGGATCGCCACCCGCACCTGTGCTTCAGTCTGCTGCTGTTTCGAGATTGCCCGGCGCGTGGAATATTAGCGGTTCCCGGGACGGTACCCTACGGCTCGGTTCCGGTGATCCGCCGGTAGGACTCCGGGTCGCCGGCCCCCTCGGTCGAGAACACCAGCACCTTCGAGCCGGCGTCGAGCTGCAGCTCCCCGAACAACCGCCCTTCGTTGCCCGCTTCGACCAGCAGGCCCGCGGTCACCGCCCCCGACTCTCCCGAGACGACACGCGGATCCCCGCCGCCCGGATGGGCGAGGCTGCGCATTCCCGACTCCGTGACCCGATCCGGACAACGGACGAAGAAATCGGCGTGATCCCGCAGTATCGGCCAGGCCAGGGGGTTGTTCTCGCCCGCCGCCAGGCAGGCCATGATGGTCTCGTCGTGGGCATCGGTGATGGCGCGGGAGCGGCCGTCCCCCGCCCGGACGGAGGCGAAAAACGAGGCCATCGCCAGCGGCTCGACCAGCCCCAGAAGCGGCCGCCGCGCTCCGTAGCGCTCGACGAGATACCCCTGCAGGGCGCCGGCGAAAGATCCCACGCTGGCCTGGGCGAACAGGTGCGTCGGCGGCTCTCCCGCCTGCTCGAGGGCTTCGGCCAACATCGTCAGGTACCCCTGCATGATCCACACCGGCACCTCCTCGTACCCCTCCCAGGCGGTGTCCTGGATCAGCACCCAGCCATGCCGTTCCGCCTCGGCCGCGACGATGCGCACGGTGTCGTCGTAGTTGCAGTCGGTGACGGTGGTTTCGGCTCCGTGCCCGCGGATGCGCTCGACCCGGACCGGGGCCGCGTGGGAGGGCAGGAAGACCGCGGCCTGCTGCCCGAGCTGCTGTGCCGCCCAGGCGACGCCGCGGCCGTGGTTGCCGTCGGTGGCCGTGGCGAAGACGAGGTCGCCGAGGGCCGCCTTCGCCCCGGGGGAGGTCAGGTCGCCGAAGGTGACTCCGGCGACATCGCGGCCGAGCCTGCCCGCCAGGACCCCGGCGATGGCGTACGAGCCCCCCAGCCCCTTGAAGGCCTTGAGCCCGAACCGGGTCGACTCGTCCTTGACCCATACCTCGGAGATTCCCAGCGACGCCGCGAGGGCGGGAAGGGTATGCAGCGTTGTGGGGGAGTAGCCGGGGATCGAGCGGTGGAAGGCGGCGGCCTCTTCCGCAAACCGGGCGGCGAACCGGGACGTGTCGGCCCCGGCCCCGCCGCGGGCAACGGACCGGTTGTCGAAGACCTCGACTGATTCGGAAGGCATCGGATTCAGGAATCTCCTTGCTGGCGGCCTTTCTTCATGCTTTTTCCAATCTCCCATACATTACGACACACAGTGACAACCTGTCGTCCCGGTTGGGACGACGCGGACCAATCTCTTTCAGGAGAGGGCTTGATGAGGTTTTTCGTCGGATTGTGGGCGGCGCTGTCGATGGCTGCATGCGGGGTCAACGAAGTGACCGTCCGGATCGAAGGGGGAGACGGCAACAAGATCCGGCTGGACGCCAGTGAGCTTCAGCACAAGTTCAACCGGCTCGTGGACGCGGGGTCCTTTTCCTTCGACGAAGTCCGGGAAGGGGAGTACGCGATCAATGCCGCAGCCACGGGGATGATGGCGGCGCGGACGCTGAATGTCGAATCGGCGCCGTTGTTCGGAAAAAAGACGTACGAGCTGTCGATCGCCATTCCCGGAGGCCGCAACGGCCCCTACGAGCCGCAGGGCACCATCGTCTACACCTCCTCGCCGACAGCGATTCTCGACTGGAACCTTTTCACCATCCCCGCCGCCGGCGGTGAACCGACCCAGCTGACCGACACTCGCGAGTTCGAGCACCATCCCGCCTGGTCGCCCGACGGCAGCGAGATCGCTTTTTCCCGCGGCGAAGTGATGACCAATATCGACATCTGGGTGATGGCGGCCGACGGCAGCGGCGAGCGGCGCCTGACCGAACACCCGGAGCGGGACGAAAGTCCGGCCTGGTCGCCCGACGGCAGCACCATCGCCTTTCTCAGCCAGCGTGACGGCGACCTGGCGATCTGGCTGATGGACAGCGAAGACGGCGGCAACAAGCGCAGGCTGGGGAAGGGAAACGAGCCGGCCTGGTCCCCCGACGGCAAACGCATCTCCTTCACTTCCGGGGATTTCCACGACAACGACGAGATCTACATCATCGACGCCGACGGCTCCAACCTCCGCCGCCTGACCGATGACAAGCACTACGACTGGAACTCATCCTGGTCGCCGGACGGGGGCCGAATCGCCTTCAACTCCGAGCGCTTCCAGGGGGAGGAGTTGATGGTGGCGGACTTCGAGAGCGGCGGCCAGATGCGCATCACCGTGGCCAGAAACACGTTCGAGCTGAACCCGGTCTGGTCGCCGGACGGCCGCGCCCTGGCCTACC
>JAPOZF010000613.1:0-365 GCA_026706165.1 Gemmatimonadota bacterium | reverse complement strand
GGAAGATGCACTTCCGCGAGGACGGAGAACTCGACGTCGACTTCAACGACCGCACCGGGAAGTGGGTGCTGCACGGCACGTACGACATCTTCGTCGTACCTGCCATCGGGTTCAACTGGGATTACCAGGAGGATCACCCCGTCATGCCGGTCAACCTGACGAACACGTCCGACCGCGACGAAAAAGAGCCGAGCTGGCGGCCGTTCTGAGCGCAACAGTCCGAAGCCGGGGGTTCTGATGCCAGCCTGGGGACGCGGGGTAGTCGATTCAAAGCGACATTTGTGGCCGGCAACAAACGACTAAATTGTAAATAATACATAATTGTAGTAATTGCCGAATGTGGAAGCCTTGGCAGCTGCAGCAAA
>JAPOZF010000779.1 GCA_026706165.1 Gemmatimonadota bacterium | reverse complement strand
GTTCCCACCGCAGGCTCCCACAAGATCTACATCATCGACGAAGTGCACATGCTCTCCACGGCGGCCTTCAACGCTCTCCTCAAAACACTGGAAGAGCCCCCGGAGAGGGTCGTTTTCGTCTTCGCGACCACCGAGGTCCAGGACGTACCCGACACGATTCTTTCCCGCTGCCAGCGTTTCAATTTCCGCCGCATTCCCGCCGGACGCATAGCCGAGCACCTGCGGATGATCGCGGAAACCGACGGCATCTCCGCGGAACAGGAAGCCCTTTACCTGCTTGCTCAGCGTGCCGACGGTGCGCTCAGGGACGCCGAGAGCCTGATGGATCAGGTCGCCTCGTTCGAGGTGGAAACCAGGGTCGCCCCGGAAGCGGTGCGGCGGGTGCTGGGATTGGTGGACCGCAGCGTCTACTTCGATCTCTCGGACGCGGTAATCCATGGCCACGGCGACCGCGTTCTCGACGCTGTCGCAACGGCAGCGGAGGAGGGGACCGATCTCGAGGAGTTCATCAAGGGTTACACCGAACACGTCGGGCAATGGCTGTCAGTGCGGGTGCACGGCGCCGCAGACAAACTCGAGATCGCCGACGTCGAAAAGGCCCGCTTCGAGGAACTCGCTCCCCGCCTTCCGGAGGAGGACATTCTTCGCATTCTCAAGACGCTGCTGGAGCTCGAGGCGGAACTGAGGCGTTCGGTTCAACCGCGCTTTCGCGTCGAAATGACACTGGTCCGTCTGTCCCGCATGGGCCGCAGCATGGAGGTCGGAGAGCTGCTGAGCAAAGTTCGGGACATGGCCGCGGACGGGAGCCGGTCTGCGGCGAAGCCGGCCGCTGAGCCGCCAAGGCCCCAGACACGAGCCCCGCGCCAGGTCTCTCCAGGGGGAACCGGGCCCGCGCCTGCGTCCGGGGGCGCACCGGAAGCCGCGGTCGCGGCGCCGGCATTGAGCATGGAAGCGATCCGCGGCTGCTGGGGACAGGCAATCGACCGTCTGAAGCAGGAGCAGCCCAGCGCCGCCCCTTCCCTGGCGGAGGCGCAGCTGCACAGTCTGGAGGGCTCGACCCTGAAGCTGCTGTTTTCGCCTGAAGCAGGCTTCCAGAAGAGCCTGGTCGACAAGAACCGGGCCGCGGTGGAGAAGGCTTTGTCCACGGCGGCGGGACAAACTGTCCGCATTCGTTGCGAGTCTGCCGAGCCGCCGGAAGCCGCGGTCGAGGAGGCCGGGAAAAGTCCGGCAGGAGACCCCAAGGTACGCGCTGTCCTCGACGCTTTCGACGGGGAATTGGTGTAGGGGGTCTGGTGTCGCCATGGGGCCTGAGGCATTGGAGGAAATGATTTCGGCATTCGCCCGTCTTCCCGGTATAGGGCGCAAGACCGCGCAGCGGCTTGCCTTTCATATCGTCAAGAGGCCGCCGCGGGAGGCGGAGACTCTGGCGGCGGCAATCGTCGACGGGCGCAACAGCATTCAGTATTGCGGGAAGTGCTATAATTTCACGGACAAGGGGGAGACGGCCTGCGCGATCTGCCGGGATGAAACCCGCGACCCGGGGATCATCTGCGTCGTCGAGGAAGCGAGTCACGTGCTCGTCCTTGAGCGCAGCAGGCTTTTCACGGGAACTTACCACGTTCTCGGCGGAGCCCTGTCGCCGCTCGACGGCGTCGGGCCGGGTGATTTGCGCATCGACGAACTGGTGTCCCGGGTAAGTTCGCAGCATGTGACGGAGGTGATTCTCGCCAACAATGCCAGCGCCGAAGGGGAAGCTACCGCCGAGTACATCCAGCGTATGCTGGGGCCGCTCACCGTGGTCTCCAGACTGGCGCGCGGGCTGCCGGTCGGATCGGATCTGGACCTTGCCGACAAGGTCACCCTGGCGCACGCCCTTCAGGGACGCCGCTCCTTCTGAGGGAAAGCCGTGCAATCGCGGACAGGTTTACTGATGGCCATTCGAGAGATCGCAAACGTTCCCAACCTGCTGACGATCTCCAGGATTTTCCTGACGCCGTTGTTCCTCGCGATGCTGTTCGCGGACACCTGGTACTGGCGGAGCATGGCCTGCGTCGTGTTCGCTCTGGCTTCGGTAACTGATTTCTACGACGGTCGCATGGCGAGGTCCAACAACCGGGTGACCAACTTCGGCCGTTTCATGGATCCCCTGGCCGACAAGATCCTGGTCACGTCGGCATTGATCGCCCTGGTACTGGGCCGCATCGTCCACTACTGGCTCGTCCTGCCCATCGTTGTTCGAGACATCGTCATCACCGGGATGCGCCTCTATGGTGTTTACCACGGGCGCCAGATGGAGACCTCCCGCCTGGCCAAGTGGAAGACCTTCGTCCAGCTGCTGGCTGTCGTCATCATCCTTTTCGCCATCGGCCTTCAGGAGGTCTTCGGCCGCTTCGAGTGGGACCACCTGCTTCCCCTCGAGGAATCGCTTGTCCCGACCTTGTCGAACGGCCTGATGGGTGCGGTTCTCCTGCTTACGCTCGCCTCGGGCTTTCACTATTTTATTCGAACTGGATACTCGGTTCGCTCTTGAGACCCGGCGAGTCCAGTCCCCCTACGAGACCGGGTCGCGGTCTCGTCCGGGCGATTGCCACCCTCCTCTACTCCGGCCATGCGCCGGTCGCTCCGGGAACCGCAGGAAGCGCGGTTACGGCGGTCGGCTATTACTTCCTCTGTTCTTCCCTGACGGCCGTTCAGTGGATGCTTCTCCTGCTGGGGAGCTTCGCGGTGGCGGTATACACCGCCGACGTCATGGCCCGCGACTGGGGGCCGGACCCCGGTCCGGTGGTCATCGACGAGTTGGTCGGATACCTCGTCTCAGTGGCGTTCCTGCCGCACAGCATCTGGATCGCGGTCGCGGGATTCTTCCTCTTCAGGGCTTTCGATATTGTCAAACCCCCCCCGGCACGCCGACTGGAACGGCTGCCCGGCGGCTGGGGGATCGTGATGGATGACGTTGCGGCGGGGCTCTACTGCCAGTTGATACTGTGGGCGGCAATCGCTGTCGGCGGCTGGACGGAAGCGCAGGGAATCGTACAGGAGGCGGGACGACCGGTATTGGAAACGAGGGGGGAATGACGTTCGAAGCCATGGGGAAAGAAAAGGACAACAGCCGGGACAAGCAGGCCAGGGATCGGGAAAACGCACTCGATCTGGCTCTCTCCCAGATCGAAAAGCAGTACGGCAAGGGGGCCGTCATGCGCCTCGGGGAGCGAGGTGGTCGGGTAGATGTGGCAGCGATACCGAGCGGGTCCCTGGCGCTCGACCGTGCGCTCGGAATCGGGGGGTTCCCCAAAGGCCGCATCGTCGAAATCTACGGGCCCGAGGGAGCGGGGAAGACGATGGTTTCCCTTCACGCCGTGCGGGAAGCGCAGAAAGAAGGTGGCACGGCCGCGTTCATCGACGCCGAGCACGCCCTCGACGTCGGTTTCGCCCGCCGCATCGGCGTCGATGTCGACGGGCTCATCATCTCCCAGCCCGACAGCGGCGAGCAAGCGCTCGAAATCGTCGATACCCTGGTACGCAGCGGAGCCTTCGACATCATCGTCCTCGACTCGGTCGCGGCGCTGGTGCCCCAGGCCGAGCTCGACGGCGAAATGGGGGATTCGCACATGGGACTGCACGCCCGCCTGATGTCGCAGGCGCTGCGCAAGCTTGCGGCATCGATCAACCGCTCCCGGACCTGCGTGATCTTCATAAACCAGCTGCGCATGAAGATCGGCGTCATGTTCGGCAACCCGGAGACGACTACAGGCGGCAGGGCCCTCGGTTTCTACGCCTCGCTGCGCCTCGACATCCGGCGCGTCGCCCAGATCAAGGACGGCGACGACGCGGTCGGGAGCCGCACCCGTGTCAAGGTGGTGAAGAACAAGCTGGCGCCCCCCTACCGGCAGGCGGAGTTCGACCTCTTCTTTCAGGGCGACCAGATCGGGATGTCGCGCGAGGGGGACATGGTCGACATCGGCGTCGACTGCGGGCTGATCGAGAAGAGCGGCACGTGGTTTTCCTACAACGGAGAACGTCTCGGCCAGGGCCGCGAAAACGCCAAGGGGTTTCTCGCCGAGAACAAGGAGGTCGCCTCCGCCCTCGAGTCGAGGCTGCGGACCGAGCTGGGGCTCGGAAACGGTTCGCAGCCGGCCCCCGAGCCTGGGGAGTAATGCGGTGCCGTCCCGGCACGAAAGCATGTGCCAGGCCAGGGAAGCGGCCCTGCGCTACCTGGGAAACCAGGACCGCACGGTGCATCAGGTGCGGCGCAAACTGGACGAGAGAGGTTTCGAGCGGACCGTGATCGAGTCGACCCTTGCCGACCTGGAGCGAGCCCGTCTCCTCGACGACCGCGCCTTCGCGCGGCGCTGGATCGAAACCAGGATGGAGGACCGGCCCGCGGGGGGACGGCGCTTCGAGCAGGATCTGCAAAGCAGGGGGGTAGCTCCCGATGTCGTTGCCGAAGTGCTCGCCGAGTTCGACGATACCGTCGGTTCGGAGGAGGCGGCGTTGCAGGTGCTGCGACGGCACCGGTGGAGATACTCCGGGTCGGGGGAAGAGAAAGCCAGGCGGAAAATGTGGGGACTGCTGAGCCGGCGGGGGTTCGACGCCGATACCAGCCAGCGAGTTGTCGAACGGATGCTGGACGAGGCGGCCGGAGACAGCGTGGAAACTGTGGAGGAAGAGCGGTGAAGTCGCGGGAGTTTCGCGAGACATTCCTGAGCTTTTTCGAGGAGCGCGGCCACACGCGCGTGCCTAGCGCCCCGGTCGTGCCTGGGGACGACCCTACGCTCCTGTTCACGAACGCCGGGATGAACCAGTTCAAGGACGTTTTCCTGGGGCTCGGGAGGCGCGACTACAGCCGCGCCGTCGACACCCAGAAGTGCATCCGGGTCTCGGGCAAGCACAACGACCTGGAAGAAGTAGGGGTCAGTCCCTGGCACCACACGTTTTTCGAGATGCTGGGCAACTGGTCCTTCGGCGACTACTTCAAGGAGGAGGCCATCACCTGGGGTTGGGAGCTGGTGACCGAGCGCCTGGGCCTCGAGAAGGAGCGCCTCTGGGCGACGGTCTTCGAGGGCAGCGAGACCGAGAAGCTGGAACCGGATGAAGAGGCGGAGAGCTTGTGGATCCGGTGCACCGACCTGCCCGCCGACCGCATCGTCCGCCTCGGCAGCAAGG
>JAPOZF010000304.1 GCA_026706165.1 Gemmatimonadota bacterium | reverse complement strand
CGAAGTCGTAGAAGGGGCCGAAGTCCTCCATGTCGGCCGCGGTGACGTGCTCGTCGAACGCTTCGAGGAGTCCGAAGCGGGCGTACTTCAGGGCGATCCCCGAGGTGCTGACCATAATGTCCGGCGGCAGGCCGGAGGCCACGGCGATGTCGAGCTTCTGGAATCCCGTGGTCCAGTCGAGCACCTCGATCTCGAAGTCGATGCGCCTGTCCGGGTGCAGGGCCCTGAAGTCGTCGGTAACCTTCACGTACCAGTCGCGATGGGTGTACAGGGCCCGCCGCGGATCGTCGAGGGGCACCCCGTCGAGCTCGTGGCCGGTGATCCCGAGCCAGGTATCCTGCGTCCACAGGGTGATGGTGACCGCGTCCCCGTCCGCGGCCTCGCGCGGTCCTGCGCAGGAAAAGGGCGTTGCCAGGGCGACGAGGGCGACAAGCCGCCCCAGGCTGGCGGCGCGGCGAAGCGGGGGTGTAATTAGCGGGCTCCGTGTTCGACTGAAGGGTTGCGTCACAGGCACCAGAAAAGATAGCGAGGCGAGGTCATGCCGGAGGCGAAGGAGCTGAAGTTCACCGCCCACGAAGAGAAGGGGGAGGTCTCGGCCCTGTACCTGCGGCCCCGGGAAGCCGGGGCCCTGCTTGTGCTCGGGCACGGCGCCGGCACCAGCATGCGCCACACCTTCATGGAGGAGCTGGCGCAGGCCCTCGCCGCCGCCGGGGTGGCGACCTTCCGCTACAACTACCCGTACTCGGAAAAAGGGGGCGGCGGCATGGACGGCGAGAAGGTGCGCCTGTCCACGGTGCGCGCCGCGGTGGCCGCGGCCGCCCGGCAGGCACCCGGCCTGCCCCTGTTCGCCGGCGGGCACTCGATGAGCGGGCGCATGACCTCGATGGCCGCGGCCGGGGAGCCGCTCGCCGGCCTGCGGGGATCCTCTTCTTCGCCTTCCCCCTGCACCCGGCGGGCAAGCCGGGGACCCAACGCGCCGCCCACCTCGAACAGGTGACGCTGCCGATGCTGTTCATCTCCGGCCCGCGCGACGCCCTTGCCGAGCTCTCCCTGCTGGAGCCGGCGGTGGCCAAGCTCGGGGAGCGGGGCACCCTCCACCTCGTCGACACCGCCGACCACGGCTTCCGGGTGAGGAAGCGCAGCCGCTCCTCGACCGAGCCGGTGATGAAGGAGCTGGCGCGGGTGGCGTCCTCGTGGATGAAGCGGCAGAGCGCCTGAAAACGAAGGGAACCGGCATGAAGACCTATCGCGTCGGAATTCTGGGCTGCCGCGGCCGGGGCACCGCGGCCGCCCGGGCCTACCACGCCCACCCCCGCACCGAAGTCGTGGCCCTGTGCGACCTCAAGCCCGAGTTGCTCGAAACACTGGGTGAAGAGCTCGGGGTTTCCGCCCGCTTCACCGATCTCGACGAGATGATCCGCCGGAGCGAGCCCGACATCGTGGCGATACCGACCGGCACCGAGTTCCACTACGACCTCTGCATGCGCGTGCTGGAGCACGGGGTGCATATCGAGGTGGAAAAGCCGATCTGCGTCGACCTCGAGCAGGCCGACGCGGTGCTGGCGAAGGCCGCGGCAAAGGGGGTGCGCACCGCCGTGCACCACCAGGCGCGGACCGGGGCGGCGATGCAGGCGATTTCCCGTGCCCTGCGCGAGGGGCGCATCGGCAGCCTCCGCCACATCGTCGCCAGCGGCAAGGGGTACTACGGCGGCTACGGGCTGATGAACATCGGCACCCACCTGCTCAACGCGATCCTCGAGCTGGCAGGACCCTGCCGGCGGGTGACCGCGAGCGCCCTGACCGACGGCCGCCCGATCACCCCGGAAGACGTGGTCCCCTCCCCCGGCGGCATGGGCACGATCGCCGGAGAGCACATCACCGCGACCCTGGAGTTCGAGGGGAACACGACGGTCACGCTCCTGCAGCACCGGTTCCCCGCCATCGATGTTTCCGCCTACGGGCTGGAAGTGTTCGGCACCGAGGGACGGATGTTCTGGAAGATCACCGGGGCCTGGTGGTTGCCGGTGCCTCACTTCGAGCCCGGGCAGGACAGGGAATGGGAGCCGCTGGAGCTGGAGCATCCCGGCCATTACGATCCGGAGAAGTCGTCGGCAGAGGACTACGCCTTCACCGACGAGTACGTGCGCGCCCTCGACGAGGGGCGGGAGCACCTGTGCAGCGGCTCCGAGGGCCGGCACGTGCTGGAAATGATAATGGGGATCTTCGAATCCGCGGCCTGCGGAAGGCCGGTGGACCTGCCCCAGCAGGGGCGGGATCATCCGCTGCTGCGCTGGCGCGCCGAGGCCGGGCTGGGACCGCCGGCGCCGATGCCCCGGCCCTACGGGGACTGGCTCGCGGCGGAGGACAGGCGCCTGGGCCGGGGCTGAGGAACCGCCTGCCCCGGGTGATCCCCGCCGGCCTCGGTCGGGGGGCTTGCCGGGATACCGGCAGGTATCCGTTTACACGGCCGTTCGGAAATAGCGATCTCCAGGGCGCGCGCCAAAGGACTGGGGCCGGCACTCTCCGGTCAGGTTGTCAGCCGCGCGCCTTGAGCTCCTGTCCCCAAGCGAACGGGTACTGGATCATCCTGAAGTTTCCGAGGCGGCGTCCACCCCCGTCTCCCCTTCCGAGCGCGCGATGATGGCGGCCCCGCAGGAATCGCTGAAGACATTGACGGTTGTGCGGAACATGTCGAGCGGCCGGTCGATGGCCAGCATGAAGCCGACGATGAGATCGACGTGGGGGCCGCGCAGCCCCACCGACTCCAGCACGATGAAGATGATCACCAGACCGGCCGACGGCACCGCGGCAGCCCCGATCGAGGCGAGCAGCGCGGTAAGGACCACGATCGCCTGCTGGCCGAAGGCGAGGTCCGCCCCGAGGGCCTGGGCGATGAACAGCACCCCGACGCACTCGAAGAGCGCGGTCCCGTCCATGTTGATTGTGGCCCCCATCGGCAGCACGAACGACGCCGTGCGGTTGGAGACGCCGACCTTGCGCTGGACCGTCCTCATCGTCACCGGCAGGGTCGCCCCCGAAGAGCTCGTCGAGAAGGCGACGACCAGCGGGTCGATCATGTTGCGGAAGTGGATGCCCGGACGGATGCGCCCCAGCAGCAGGAGCAGCAGGGGCAGCGTGACCAGGAGGTGGACCGTCAGGCCGGCGGCAATGGTGGCGCAGTACTTCGCCAGGGGTCCGAAGGCGTCGAGGCCGAACTCGGCCACCGCCGCGGTCATCAGACCGAAGACGCCGAGCGGCAGGAAGCGGATGATGCCCCCGGTCAGGGCCATCATCACCTCGAACGCCGCCCCGAAGAAGCCGGACAGAACCTCCTGGTGCGGGGACCGCAGGCCGGCGACCGCTACTCCCAGCAGGATCGAGAAGAAGATCACCGCCAGCATGTCCCCCCCGGCGGCGGCGGCGAGGAAGTTCTGCGGGACGATGTCGAGAAGCAGCTCGACCGGGGAGCCGGGGGTCTCCAGCTCCGGAAGCGCCTGCCCCTCGGCGGCCCCGAGGTCGGCCCCCTCTCCCGGGCGGATGAGGTTGACGAGGACGAGGCCGGCGAAGATCGCCAGGGCGCTCGACAGCACGTAGTACCCCAGGGTCTTTCCGAACAGCCTCCCGAGGGCCCGCCCCCCGCCTACCGTGGCGATGCCGCTGACGATGGAGACGACCACCAGGGGGATGATGACCATGCGCAGCAGGCGCATGAACAGGGTGCCGAGCCAGCCCACCCAGCCCGCGGCGGTCTCGCCCCCGAGAAAGCCGGCGGCCGCTCCCAGGACCATGGCGGCCAGCACCTGCCAGTGAAGTTGTCGGTACCTCGGAATGGGGGTGTTTCCGTGTTCGGTCATGTCGAGATCTCGGTTTTCAGTGTCCTTGTCGACGATTGTCGGATCCAGCGATTCCGGCGCCGCTACGGCCGCACCCAGTGCCGCAGCAGCGGCTTGACGTCCTCGGGCAGCGCCCGGTACACCTCCGCCGGCAGCAGGGCCGTTCCCTTCCCCAGCTCCTCGTCGCTCAACCCCGTCTCCTCGCGGAGACGCTCCCGTTCCGGCGTGCCCGGCGGCATGGCCGGATCCTGTGCCAGCCACCAGGGAAAGTAGGTCATGACCAGGCCCACCCGGTCCTGGCCGCTGTTGTTGCCGCCGCTGCCGTGCCAGGTGCGGGCGTCGAAAAGCGCGACGCTGCCGGCCGCCCCGGTGACCTGAATCTGCCCGGGATGGGGCACCGGCTGCTCGAGCCCGCCGGTGCGGTTGTTGTCGGCGCGGTGGCTGCCGGGAACCAGCACCGTGGCCCCGTTCTCCCGGGTGAAAGGCGTCAGCATCCACACCGCCGTGACCTTGGCGATGAAGTCCTGGTAGGGGGCGTTCATGCACACCGGGGCGGACTGGATGTAGGGGCCGTCCGCGTGCAGGCTGCCCTCCGGGTATCCCGGTTTGCAGACGAACCCCTTGGCGGTCCGCAGGCGCACCCAGGGGCCCCACAGCGCCCTGAGCGGCCCGAGGATCGCCTCGTGGGCGAGGTGCGGTGCGAACGACTGGTCGGCGTTGAGGACGTCGGGAATGTCGATGCTCTCCCCTTTCCGGCGGCCGTACGCCGCCGCGGTGGCCTCGATGCTCCGCCGCACCCCGCGCACCGTGGATTCCGGGATGACGTTCTCGACCAGGCACCACCCGTGCAGCTTGAGCTGGAACAGCGTTTCTTCGACTGTCATTTTTCTTCGATTGTCATGTTTCCATGACCGTCATCGGTAGCGGGTTTCCCGCTTGCGCGGCGCGCAATCCCGCGTTCCGTTGCGGGGAAATTCCCATCCTGGCGGTGAAACGTCAAAAACGATTCCGGAAGACCGCCGCGCCACAAGGAGGAAGGGCATGACCTTTTCCGTCTATTTCGCCGGCGACCTGTTCGACCACAAGCACCTCATCGGCAACGCCCTCCTCGCCGAGGCGATCGAGCGCCACTCCGGCGGCCGCTACACCTGCGTCTCCCCGCAGGATCTCGAGCAGTCCACGGGAAGGGCCGCCGACATCCGCAACCAGGACCTCAAGCAGGTGATGGCCTGCGACCTCGGGCTGTTCAACTTCGACGGCGCCGACCTCGACTCCGGCACGGTGGTCGAGTTCATGATGGCGAAGTTCCTCGACATCCCCGCGGTGGTCCTGCGCT
>JAPOZF010000202.1 GCA_026706165.1 Gemmatimonadota bacterium | reverse complement strand
TGCTCGCCGACCTCTACCGGGAGGTGACGCGCAGCACCTCGACGCCGATCCACACAGGGGAGCAGATCTACCTGCGGCAGCACTTCAAGGAGCTGTTCGAAAAGCAGGCGGTGAACGTCGTCGGCCCGGACCCGGCCGACGTCGGCGGCATAGCCGAGACCAAGTGGATCGCCGAGTACGCCGACCTCCACGGCATCCTGATGGCGCCGCACGGGGTTATCGACGGCCTGTTCGGACTGGCCGCCCACGTCCAACTCGCCGCCACCCTGCCGCGGAACTACATCGCCTTCGAGATGCCGGGCGGGTACGAGAAGTCCTGGCTCGACATGGTCGCCGGGCTGCCGGACCCGATCGTCGTCGACGGGCACATCGACGTGTGGGACACCCCGGGGCTCGGGGTGGAGTTCGTCGTCGAGGAGGCGAAGCGGCACCTGTCGGAGGAGGACGCCGGATTTTTCGACTAGCGCGGGCACAAAGCCCGGGCCGCGGAGGTGCAATCAGCTCATGGCGCTTGGCCCGCGGCGGGCCGCAGCGAGAGGCCGCAGCGCCTCTCCTCGGGGGCCGCGAACCATTCGGCCACACGCCACTCACGGAGGCGGCGCGAAACAGCACCCGGCAATTCCAGAAACGGATTTCAGCAAGAGGTGAGAGCATGATAGAGAAAGTCAACGTTTCCGAGCTGGCGGAGGAATACATCCAGTCTCCTTCCGGCAAGTACGGGGCCTCGGAGAAGGATGTCTCCGGCGCCCTCGAAACCGAGGGGCAGCCGTTCGAGGTCGAATGGGTGCGGCTGCCGCCGGGAAAAACCAACTTCCCCTGTCACGCCCACCAGGTGCAGTGGGAGTTCTACCTCGTGGTTGGCGGCCGGGGGATCGTGCGCCGCAACGACGGCAGCTTCGAGGTAGGGGAAGGGGACGCCTTCGTGCAGCCGCCCGGCACCGCGCACCAGATCCGCAACCCCAGCGAGACCGAGGACCTCGTCTACTACGTGATCGCCGACAATCCGGTGAGCGACCCGGTCTACTACCCCGATTCCGACAAGTGGCTGATACGGCCCCCGGGAAAGCTGGGGCGCATGACCGAAGCGGAGTATTTCGATGGAGAGGAGTAGCCCGATCCGCAGTCTGGCCGTTGCCCTCGCCCTGCTCCTGCTCCCGGCCGGCGCCGCCGCCCACAAGATCAACACCAGCTACATCAACCTGGATATCGCCGGGGACGGAAGCCTTGAGGCAAGGGTCTCCTTCGACGAGACCGACCTCATGGCCGCCTTCGATCTCGACGCGGACGGGGACGGCATGCTGCGGCGGCTGGAGATGCTCGCCGGCAGCGACACGGTCGAGACTTTCCTCGAGCAGGCCCTGAAGATCACCGCGGAAGGGGATCCGGTGAAACTGTCCGCCGGCGAGGGGAGCCTGCGCCTCGACGACAAGGGAAACCTCTTTCTCGACGTGCCCCTGCGGGGGCGGCTCCCGGAAGATCCGGAGACCCTCGAGGTCCGTTTCGACCTGTTCGACCGCTTCGCCCCCGACCACCGCTGCCTCGTCAAGCTGCAGGCCGGGGACCGGCCGGGACAGGCGGTGGTGCTGCACGCGGAGACTCCGCAGCGCCAGTTCCGGCTGCGCGATCCCGGCCTCCTCGACCACGTCGTCGACTTCACCGTCCTCGGCATCGAGCACATCTTCCTCGGGTACGACCACCTGATGTTCCTGCTGGCCCTGATCGCCATCGGCGGCCGGCCGCTGGCCCTGGTCAAGGTGGTCACCGCCTTTACCGTCGCCCACAGCATCACCCTGATCCTGGCGGCCCTCGACGTCGTCTCCCTGCCGGGGAGGCTGGTCGAGGCCGGCATCGCCTTCAGCATCGCCTACGTCGCCGCCGAGAACCTGTGGAGGCCCAGGCCCGCGCACCGCTGGCGCCTGACCTTCTTCTTCGGCCTCGTCCACGGGTTCGGGTTCGCCAACGTGCTGCGCGAGCTGGGCCTGCCGACGAAGTCGCAGGAGCTGATCGCCTCCCTGCTGGCCTTCAACGTCGGGGTGGAGATCGGCCAGGTCGCCATCGTCGCCGTGCTGCTGCCCCTCGTCATCTGGGTCGGCCGCAGCGCCTTCCGGGGCGCCTTCATCAAGGGGGTCTCCGTCATCGTGCTGCTGTTCGGGCTCGGCTGGCTCGTCGAAAGGGTCTTCGACCTGTCGTACATGCCGCTGTGAGCGGCGCCGCATCGATCGGAAATCTCCGCTGCGCGGACTGCAGGGCACCGGCACGGGCGCGGACAACGGACACGCAATGAGCGGAAACCGGGGGCGGGCCCGGTTGAAGGAAGTTCCCCCGACCCGGAAGTGGAGATACCTGCTGGCAGCCGGGCTTCTCCTGGCGGTCAGGCAATCGTCCGGACAGACCCCGCCAGACGCCTCCGACCCCGGGGATCCCTGGTTCGCCCTCGACCGCGTGCTCGACGTGAGCATCGAGATGGAACCCGGGGACTGGGACCGCCTGCGCGGTCAGACGCGGACCCTCTTCGATCTGCTCGCCGGCGCCGATTGCCTCGACAGCCCGGCGGACGAGATCTTCACCTGGTTCGAGGCGTCCGTGACCGTGGACGGGGAAACCCACACCCGGGCCGGGGTGCGCAAGAAGGGGTTCCTCGGATCGCTGAGCGAGGAGAAACCGGCGCTCAAGGTCCGCTTCGACAGGTTCGTCGACGGCCAGCTCCTCGGCGGCGCGGTGAAGCGCCTGACCCTCAACAATGCCCAGCAGGACCCGTCCATGCTCAACACCTGCATGGCCTACCGCGTCTTCGCTTCCGCCGGCCTGCCGGCGCCGCGCTGCAACTTTGCCACCGTATCGGTCAACGGCGAAAACCTGGGCCTGTTCGCGAACGTCGAGAGCATCAAGACCGCCTTTCTCGAGCGCAATTTCCCCGATCCAGGGGGCAATCTGTACGAAGGGACCATCAGCGACTTCCGCCCGGACTGGCGCGGCACCTTCCAGAAGAAGACCAACGAGGAGGAAGGGGACTGGTCGGACATCGACGCGGTGGTCGCGGCGCTGCAGGACCCATCCCCGGACGGACTGGAAGCACTCGCCGAGGCCGTCGACCTCGACCGCTTCCTCACCTTCTGGGCCGTCGAGGTGCTGATCGGCCACTGGGACGGGTACGCCGGCAACCGCAACAACTACTTCGTCTACCGCGAGCCGGACGGTCCCTTCCAGTTCATCCCCTGGGGCGCGGACCAGGTTTTCACCTCGACCGATGTTCCTTTCGACGATTTCAAGTCGCCGGCTTCGGTCCTGGCGCACGGGGCCATCCCCCACCGTCTGTACCGCGGGGAGGCGGCGCGGGCGGACTACGTCGCCCGCCTGAAGCAACTGCTCGACACGGTCTGGAACGAGGAAGAGCTGCTCGGACTCGCCGACGAAATGGAGGGGATCGTCAGGCGGCACGCGCTGCCGGAAAGGCGGGCCGATGCCGCCAGGGATGCAGAACGGGTGCGCCGGTTCATCCGCGGGCGGCGGGCCGCGGTTCTGGCCGATCTCGATCCGCAGCCGCCCGCCTGGCCCTGGCCCCTGACCGAGCCCTTCTGCTGGCCGGAGAAAGGGGCGTTCGAGCTGCGCTTCGAGACCCCATGGGGATCGGCCGAGAGCGAGAATCCCCTGGAGGAAGGGAAGGTAACGTTCATCCACTACCAGCTGGAGGGGGAGCAGCAGAGCTTCCTGGGCTCGGGAGCCGTTTCCGGCCTCGCCGAAGAGGAAGGACGCGTCGACAGGGACAGGGCGTCGGTAACCATCGTCAGCCTCGGGGAGGATTTTTCCATAGACATCCTGACCGTTTCGCTGCCGATCGACCGGATGAAAAGCGGCGCCAGCCTGCCCATCGACCTGGAATCGGTCCGCGGCTTCCGCGTGGCGTTGCCTTCCGCGGATTCCCCCCCGAACCAGTGGGACCTGATCGCCACGGGAAGGATCGAGCTGGACGAGGCCGGCACCGATTCCGGGGACAGGGTTTCCGGCCTGTTCCACGGCAACTTCGTGGACTTCCGGGGCGGCGCTTACACCGAGGAGGGCGCCGGGGAAATCGGGGCGCGGATCGGGCTGATCGTCAACGAGGTCGCCGCCCAGGGAGATCCCCTCGACTGGTTCGAGCTATACAATGCCTCGGATGAGCCGATGGATCTCGCCGACTTCCTCATGGCCGACGATCTGACCGACGCCGGCAAGCGCACACCTTTCCCGGAGGGCACGGTCATCGAGGCGGGTGCGTATCTCCAGGTCGAGCTCGACCGGGACGGGTGGCCGGGCTTTGCCCTGGGCCGCGACGAAGAGCTCGGTATCTGGACCGCCGGCGGCCTGCTGGTGGCCGAGGTCGACTGGGAAAGGGGACAGGCGGACGAAGGAACCAGCTGGGCGCGCATCCCCGACGTCACCGGGGAGTTTCAGACCGTAGGCAATCCCACGCCGGGAGCCCCCAACCGGGTCGCGAGCGCGGTGCTCGACCGGGCCGCGGAAACGCCCGGGGCGTTCCGGTTGCACGGCAACTGGCCCAACCCGTTCAACGCCTCCACGACCATCGCCTTCGACCTGCCCGAAACCCTGCCGGTGCGCCTGGTTGTCCACGACCTGCTCGGACGCCAGGTTCGCGAACTGCACGGGGGGGAGGGCCTGGCCGCCGGTCACCACCGCAGCTCCTGGAACGGCCTGGATGAGGTGGGCAATCGGGTCGCCAGCGGGGTCTACCTGTACCGGCTCACCGCCGGGGCGGACGTAACCGCCACCGGGCGGATGGCCCTGATCCGCTGAGGCCGCTGCGTACGCTGCCTGCGAAAGCACCCTCCTGTAGCCTGGGGGGCCTGCCCCCTGACGGCTGCCCTGCCCGGGACACCCTCCGCAACCCGGCCGAACCTGCGCCGGGAATGTCGAGACAGCTCCCAGGCCTTGGCAGCCCGGCGAACGCCCTCCCGGAAGGAACAGATCCTCAGACCGAGTCCTCCACCTCGGCGAGCCCCTCGTACCCGTTGCTCGCCTTGGGCCTGCGGGAGTGGTGGGAGGGCAGGAGCAGGGCGGCCTGCTGCGGCGGAGTGAGCTCCTCCCAGTAGGAGGGACGCCGGCCGCGAAATCCGCCTCCGCCCCAGGACATGTGGCCGGTGTTGTACTTGTAGAGGATGGCGCGGCGCTGGTGGTCGGCGTTC
>JAPOZF010000326.1 GCA_026706165.1 Gemmatimonadota bacterium | reverse complement strand
GTTGATGTTGTGAGTCAGGATCTCTTCGGGGAGCTTGTTGCACAACGGCACCGTGCAGACGGCGAGCAGGTCGCAGGCGAGGAACACCAGCAGCGGCTCGAACCCGCCGTCCGTGAGAATGCCGACGCGGTCTCCCTTTCCGACACCTAGGTCGGCAAGCCCGGCGGCCACGGCGTTCCGCATGCGCCCGAGTTCGGCATAGGTGATCGGTTCGTAGGATGGCCCCTGGCTGCCGGGGCCTTGTTTGAGAACGCGAACCGCAGTCCGCGAGCCGTAGCGATCGATGCTCTGGTCGAGAATGGTCTTGAGGTTTTCAGCGTCCATTTCGATTGATCCCATGGGTTGCCGTTGATTCCTGCGGAAACTGGGACGGGCGGAAGACGATCTCACAACTCAACTCAACCTGCGACCAAAGCCATCTTGAAGCCGCAGGCAAGCTGTAGGCCGGGCGGCAGGTCTCTGCCCTCGAGCACCTGAATCCGACCCGTTCCCCTGAACGGAGGAATAATCCCGTACAATCCCGGGGATGGCAAGCGACCACTCCTGCGCGTCGAGTTGCTTTCGTTGTTTGACTTTCCCCTGGGGAACACTCAGTATGTGCCCGGTCCCCTGAACCGGTCCCCTGAAGAAATTGTATCAGCAGATCAGGTAACCGATATCCTCAGCTCCGCCGTGTCGGAAATCCAGGTGTCTTCGGATCTCATTCCCATCCCCGGCAGCCGGGGCTTTCACGGGCGGACGGAATTTCCTCTGAAGGACCTGTTGTGAAAATCGTTTTTTTAGCGATCCGGCATATGAGCCCCGAACCAGACTCGCGGGCGGCATGGACGCGGCCCCTCCGGTCGTCGGCTTTCCGTCTTCTCTGCCCGGTCCTGCTCATTCCGGCTGCAAGCTGGTCCCAGATGATCGGTCCGGGGACGGGCTCTCAACCCCGCTACAGCCCAGGTCCTCAGTACAGCGCCAGCATGGGCAGCGTAACCGTAGGGAACGAACAACTCTACCGGATCAGCCTGAGGCCCGATATACCGCTGGGAAAGTGGGGGCTGGCTTTCGACCTCGAGCTCTTCATCGACGAGAAGGGGAACTTCAGCGACAAGGGCTGGTCGTTCGGAAGCAACAGCGAGACCCTGGACAGCATCCTTCGCAAGATCTACTACGTTCGCTACGGCCAACCGGAGGATTATCTGTTCTTCAAGATCGGCGCCCTCGATCGCGTTACCCTGGGATACGGGTTGATAATGGACCGCTACCGAAACACGCTGCAGTACCCGGGAATAAAGAAGACGGGGATGCGGTTCCAGACCCGAAGCTGGCCGGGGGGCGTGTCGATCGAAGGGATGGTCAACAACCTCCAGGATTTCCAGCAGGGGGGTGCCTTGATCGGCGCCAGGGCGGCCCTCGATGTAGTGGAAAAACTGGAGGTCGGTCTCACTTTCGTAGTCGACCTCGACCAGTACAGCGGCCTCCACGACCGGGACGGCGACGGCTACCCGGATGCGGTCGACGCCTTTCCGAAGGATGCGGTCGAGGCCCTCGACAACGACGGCGACGGTGTCCCGGACCAGCTCGACAGCGATGACGACAATGACGGAATCCTCGACATCGACGAGGAGAGCGGCCTTCCCGGGGGGGCCATCCCGGTGCTGGAGGAGCTGGAACGTTCCTATCCGGACAGCTTCATGGTCGACAGGGATGTCAGCCGCAAAAGGCCCTTCCACAAGGACAGGGTGGGTGGTGACCGCTTCACCATCGTCGGTCTCGACGCCGGCTATCAGATCGTCGAGCACGGCCGCTTCGACCTGCTGCTCTACGGCCAGATCGCCGCAATGCTGGACGACGACGACGCACTCAGCGACGCCGAGGCCGAGGAGCAGGGTGTCGTCGCCGGCAATCGCAAAGCCGCGGGGGTCGGCCTGACGGTCCCCGGCCTGTGGTTGCGCGCCGGCCCCGTCGACGGCCGGCTCGAGTTCCGCCACTTCCGGGAGGACTTCGATTCCAGCTATTTCGACAACCTGTACGAGCTGGACCGGGCCCGCATCGACCTCGCCACCGGCAAGGCGACACCCAAGGATTCCCAGCTGCGCCGCGGCCAGTCGCTGTCGGGGGGGTTCGGCCGCTTGCAGACCGACATCTACCGGGTTCTCGACGCCTATGTCGATTACCAGCATCTGGTCGGGGCCGGGCACCCCAAGCGGCAGCTTCACTTGGCCGCCAGGCTTTCCCCGGAGCTTCTGAGAATGGTTCCCAGGATCTCGCGCGCCCAGGTATTTTTCCAGAAGAACAACATCGGCGCGCGCCTGGATCAGGAGGGAACCCCCGGCTCCAGAGATGGTTTCTTCGAGCCGACGGAGGATACCTTCTACGGCTACCTGCTCGGAATGAAGATGTCCGGGGGCGTGTCTGCCGTAACGGAGACCCGGTTCATGTTCGAGCGCTCCGCCGACGGCACGCTCGAACGCCGCAAGGTGATGACCATAGAGACGGTCTTCAAGTTCTGAACCTCGAACCCCAACGGACCACCATGAAGATCACCGCCGTTTCCGCTCTCGTTCTGCGCCTGCCGGAGGTCACCGACAAGTGCGAAGGCACCCAGGACACCTGTCTGATCAGGATCGACACCGACGCCGGAATCACCGGATGGGGCGAGGTCGACTCGGCCCCGACCGTGGTCAAGGCGGTCGTCGAGGCGCCGCTGTCGCACCAGATCGCCAACGGGCTCGCAAACATCCTGGCGGGGGAAGATCCCATGGCGATCGAGGTTTGCATGGCGCGCATGTGGGAAGGGGCAAACTACTACGGCCGCACCGGAGTCGGCGCGCACGCCATGGCCGGAGTCAACCAGGCGCTCTGGGACATCAGCGGAAAAGCGCTCGGCCAGCCGGTCTGCCGCCTGCTCGGCGGACCCCACCAAACGAAATTCCGCGCCTACTGCTCGATTCTGTTCGGCGATACCCCCGGGCAGACCTGCGAGCTTGCCCGCAAACACGCCGACCAGGGGTTCACCGCGATCAAGTTCGGGTGGGGTCCGATGGGGCAGAGCGAAGCCAGCGACATCGAGCTGGTCCGCCAGGCACGCCGCGGCGCCGGCGAAGAGGTCGACCTGCTGATCGACGCCGGTCAGGTCTGGGACTGGAAAACCGCCCTGAAGCGGGCAGAGCAGTTCGCGGAGTTCCGTCCGTTCTGGATCGAGGAGCCGTTGAACCCCGACGACGTCGAGGGATACGGGATGCTGAGCGAGGCCAGCCCCATCCCCATCGCCGCCGGCGAGGCCGAATCCCGTCTCGACAGCTTCGAACGCCTGCTGGTCGACGGCGGGGTCGACTGGATCCAGCCGGATCCGGGTCGATGCGGTATCTCGACCATGGTCGAAGTCGGCCGCCTGGCAGCGCGCCACCACCGGCGCTTCGTCAACCACAGCTTCAAGAGCGGGATTACCATCGCCGCGTCCTTGCACGGGCTGGCCGCAGCCCCCGGCGGAGAGGTTTTCGAGTACTGCATGGCCGAGTCCCCCCTGCGGCACGAGCTCACGAAAGAGACCTTCCCGGTCGAGGACGGTTTCGTATCCCTGCCGGAAGGCCCAGGTCTGGGGGTAACCGTCGACGAGCAGGTGCTCCAGACCTACCTGGTCCCCTGACGGTCAGAATCCCCCCGGAACCTGCGCACCCAAGGCGTTTTCCCCGTTTCAAGCCGGTTTTCTGTATAAACTGCCTTGTTTTTCTTATCCGCTTTTTGAATCAGGCCTGGTTTTCCCGCAAACCTGCCCCTGAAATCAGAGCCGTCTTGCGATAATGCGGAATTCAGCATATACTTGACACTCTATCAGCGAATTTTCTGAAAATAACGGAGATTTGAGATGAGAGGTGCGGACGTTGTCATCGAGGCGGTCGAAAGGGCCGGTGTCGAGTACATATTCGGCCACCCCGGCGGGGCCGCCATGCCGATCTTCGACGCCCTGTGGCATTCGACGAAGACGAAGTTCATCCTCACGCGCCACGAACAGGGGGCGACCCACATGGCCGACGGGTACGCCCGCGCAACCGGCAAGCCGGGGGTCGTCCTCGTAACCTCGGGTCCCGGCGCCACCAATACCATTACAGGGCTGCTCACCGCCCACATGGACTCGGTGCCGATGGTGGTCCTGACCGGACAGACCCCGACCGAGATGCTCGGCAAGGACGCCTTCCAGGAGGCCGACGTGTTCGGCATCTCGATGCCGGTGGTCAAACACTCCTACCTCGTCAAGGACCCCAACGACATCCCCCGGGTGATGATGGAGGCGTTCCACATCGCCGCGACCGGCCGCCGCGGCCCGGTCCTCGTCGACCTGCCGAAGGACGTGACCCAGTCGGAAGGCTGTACCGCACCGTGGCCCGAAAAGGTCCACCTCCCCGGATATCACAACGACCCGAAGCCCGCCGCAGAGCTGTTGACGGAGGCCGCCCGCCTGCTGCGCCGCAGCAGACGCCCGCTTCTGTACCTGGGGGGAGGATGCATCAGCGCCGGCGCTCATCACGCCGCCCGGGCTTTTGCGGAAAAAACGCGCATGCCGGTCACCAACACCCTGCTCGGCAAAGGGAGCTTCCCCGAAACACACCCGCTTTCGGTCGGCATGCTGGGAATGCACGGCACCGCCTACGCCAACAAGGCGGTGGTCGGTTGCGATCTCATCATGTCGGTGGGTGGACGCTGGGACGACCGCATCACCGGCAAGCTGTCCGAATTCTGTCCCGAGGCGAGGAAGATCCACGTAGACATCGATCCCGCCGAACACGGCAAGGTGGTGATGCCGGACGTCTTCATCGAGGGAGACGCCCTCCAGGTGCTCGAAGAGCTGATCAACCACGTCGAGCCGCTCGACACCGCCGACTGGCTCGCCCGGATCGACGAGTGGAAGCGCAAGTACCCTCTCAAGTACGGCCGCAAAGGGGGCCTCAAGATGCAGACGGTGTTCGACCGGCTTTATCACCTGACCGAAGGGAAGGCGATCGTCACCACCGACGTAGGCCAGCACCAGATGTGGGCGGCCCAGTTCTACAAGACCTCCTATCACCGCCAGTGGCTGTCTTCGGGAGGATCCGGGACCATGGGGTACGGGTTTCCCGCCGCCATCGGCGCCCAGTTCGGCCGCCCGGACGAGCCGGTGATCGCCATCGTCGGAGACGGCGGATTCCAGATGACGTTGTGC
>JAPOZF010000426.1 GCA_026706165.1 Gemmatimonadota bacterium | reverse complement strand
TTGGGAGGACGCGGACGACGACGGCATCCTCGACAAGCTGATCGACGGCGAGAGGGTGCCGTTCGAATTCGAGTTCCTGGTCAACTCGGGCAACCAGATTCGCAAGGACATCGCCCTGATCATGCAGAGCGAGCTGGGGGATATCGGCATCGACTGCCAGGTCCGCGAGCTCGACTGGTCGATCTTCCTGCAACGCGTCCGCAGCCGCGATTTCGCCGCCATGACGCTGGGGTGGACGGGGTACGTGCGATTCCCGCCCGACGGGTACCAGGTCTGGCACTCTTCCCAGGTCGAGAGCGGCTCCAACTATGTCGGATTCATCAACGCCGAAGTGGACGAGATTCTCGAAGCCTACCGGCGCGAGTTCGACCCGGAAAGGCGCATGGCGCTTTATCACCGATTCCAGGAGATCCTGCATGAAGAACAGCCGTATACGTTTCTGTGGAAGGGAAGGAATGCACGCGCTTACAGCCGCCGATACCAGGGTGTCAACTGGTACCCGGGAGGAGACCGCTCGAGTATCGCCGAAAACTCGCTCGAGTGGTGGGTCAGCGCCGCGGACCGCCAGTACTGAGATGGCCGAAACCAGGAGCTCCGGACCGAAGCGGCGAAGGGCGGCGATGGCCCTGCTGTGTCTGGCCGCGGGGGTAGCGCTCGGCTGCCAGGGGTCGGCGCTGACCGGGGCGAAACTGTATCTCCAGCAGGGGGAGGCGGAGAGGGCGAAAGAGCAGCTGCTGCTGGCTCTCGAGACCGAGCCGCAAAACCCGGAGGTGCATTACCTGCTGGGACGCGTCTACGGCGATGAGGGAGAGTACGCGTCGATGTCCGAGTCGTTCGACCGGTCCCTCGAATTGTCCGGGGAATTCGGTCCTCAAATAGAAGAGCTCCGCCGCCGCAACTGGACAAAGCTGTACAACCAGGGGGTCGAGCGCGCCAGCGCCGAGCCCCCGGATTTTTCCGCGGCCGCGGAGTTGTTCGAGCTTGCGACCACAGTCGACCCGGAACTCCTCGACGCCTGGCGCAACCTCGCCATCTCGCATTCCCGCCTGAGCGACCTGGACGGCGCCATACAGGCGTACGAGTTCGTGGCCGCCAGGGCGCCTGAGGACAGCTCCACTTTCCACCACCTCGGGATGCTCTACCTCGAAAAGGGGGACCCCGCCTCCGCGGAGCGCACCTTCGAACAGCTGCTCGAGTCCAGCCCCCGGCACGTGGGAGCCCTGACCGGCCTGGCGTCCCTCTACGTCGACAGCGAGCGCTTCGTCGACGCCGAAGCCGCTTACGAAAGGGCGGTCGAGGCGGCTCCCGAGATCTGGCAGACGCACTTCAATCTCGGCAATCTGTACTGGAACCTCGATCGTTTCGACAGCGCCCGCGACGCCTACCTCCGGGCGCTGGAGCTGAATCCGGACGACACCGATACCCGCTTCAACCTCGCCGTCACATGGCTCGCTCTCGAGCGCACGGACGAGGCCCTGCCACATCTTGAGGAGCTGTCGCGGCGGACCCCCGAAAACGCCACGGTCTGGCGCGAGCTCGGCCGCGTCTACGCCCTCGATGAGCGTATCGAAGAAAGCGAAGCGGCCTACGAAGCCGCCGCAACCCTGGAGGAGTGATCCGCGCGGTCCATTGCCGGATCAGGTCCCGACTGACAGGGGTGCGGCGATGATCGGGGGGCGATGATCCAGTACACGATCCAGCGTCTTCTGCTGGCGGTCCCGACGCTCGTCGGGATCACCATCATCTCGTTCCTGATCATGCACCTGGCCCCGGGAGACCCGGTGGACCTCTTCCTCGGAGGGGCCGCCGGCGGAGAGGGGCTGTCGACGGACCAGCGGGACCAGCTGGAGAGAACCAGGGCGGACCTGCGCCGGCAACTGGGACTCGACCGCCCGTTGTACGAACAGTACGCGCGCTGGGTCTCGCGCCTGGTACTCGCTGTCGAGCCCGTCAAGGCGGGGGAATACGCCGGCGCCGGGGTCGTGCTCTACGACGGTTCCTCCGTGCGCCTTGCAACCCTCGATTTCGGCCGTTCCTTCAAGGACCAGCAGCCGGTTGTCGAGCACATCGCCAGGCGGCTGCCGATCACCGTCGAGATCGGGGTCATCAGTCTCGTCGTCGCCTACCTCATAGGGATCCCGCTGGGGGTGCTGCTGGCTTCCAGGCAGGACAGCAGGCTCGACCGCGCCCTGACCGCCGGCACCTTCATGTTGTGGTCGATGCCGTCGTTCTGGGTCGGGATGCTGTTCATCATGTTCCTCTGCAACGAGGAGTTCCTGCACTGGTTCCCGGCATCGGGCATCGTATCGCTCGAGGCCTCGGGCGAATGGGGGTTCTGGCGGATCCTGAAAGACCACGCCCATCACATGGTGCTGCCGGTGCTGGCTTCCTCGTACGCCAGTTTTGCCGGCATCTCGCGCTACATGCGCACAAGCATGCTGGAGAACATCCGTCTCGACTATGTGCGCACGGCCCGGGCAAAGGGGCTGGCCGAGCGCTGGGTGCTGCTGCGCCACGTCCTGCGCAACTCGCTCATTCCGATCGTGACCTTGATGGCGGGGCTGCTGCCCGGCCTGATCGCCGGATCGGTGTTCATCGAGACGATCTTCACGATCCCCGGGCTCGGTTTCCTCGGGTTCCAGTCTGTCATCGTCCGCGACTACCCGATGGTCATGGCGATTCTCACCATCGGATCGGCGCTGTCGCTGTTCGGCATTCTCGCCGCGGACGTGCTCCTGAAGGCGATCGATCCGCGTATCGATTTCTCCCGGGTACCGGAATAGTTGAAAGGGTGGGGACCCCTCGCCACACAGCAGGAGCCGCCGGTGCCGGTCACCAGTCAACCACCGGTGCCGGCCAGTCCTACAGCCGTTTCGTCATCAGGCAGTTCGCCCGGAACAGGGTGGCGGTATGGGCATCGTTCGGCATCGTGGCCCTGGCGCTCGTCGCCGCGGCCGCCGACCTGATCGCCGGAAACAAGCCGTACTACATGAAGTACCGCGGCAAGACGTACTTCCCCGCTTTTCGCCAGTACGCCGTACACGCCGGATTGCTGGAATGGCCGCAGGAACTGCGGCGCCGGCGCAACCTGAAGAAGCTGAAGGTCGAAGCCGCGCTGTATCCGCTGATTCCTTACGGCCCCGGGGAGATCCGGCTCGGGGAGAAATACCAGGAGCCGGGGGCGGAGCACTGGCTGGGCACCGACCGCCTGGGGCGGGACGTGCTTTCCGGGCTGATTCACGGGAGCCGCTACGCCCTGGTCATCGGCCTCGTGTCCGTGGGCATCTCGCTGGTCGTCGGCGTGGTGCTGGGGGCTGTGGCCGGATATTTCGGGGGATGGCTCGACCTGCTGCTGGCCCGCTTCTTCGAGCTCTGGGCAGCGATTCCGGCGATATTCCTGATCATTGCCGTCGCCGCGTTCTTTCCACCCAGTCTGTTTTTCATCATGGTCATCATCGGCCTGATGAACTGGGTGCCGATCGCCCGCCTGACGCGTTCGCAGTTCCTCCAGGTGCGCAGCTTCGACTACGTGGCCGCGGCGAGGTCGCTGGGTTGCTCGAGCCGCCGCATAATGGCAAGGCATATTCTGCCCAATGCCATCGCACCGGTTCTTATTCCCGCCGCCTTCGGTATTGCCGGCGCCATCCTCGCCGAATCGGGGCTCAGCTTTCTCGGCATCGGCGTCCCGGCCGAGGCGATCACCTGGGGGTCCATTCTCGCCGGAGCCCGCAGCAACGCCTCGGCATGGTGGCTGGTGGTCGTCCCGGGAATCGCGATCTTCGCTACCGTGACGATGTACAACCTGCTCGGCGACGGCCTGCGCGACGCCCTCGATCCGAAGATGCGCAGGGACTGAACTCCCGCAGGTGGCCGCCGGCAGACCGGTGCGGCTCGATGCCCCGGGTCTGCCTCGAGCACCGGATGCGCGGAAAAACCGATGCGGGTGGAAGCGCCTAGAGGAAGTCCGGGATGAGCTCGTTTTCCAGCATCTGCCCGAGGGTCTGCCGCCGGCGCAGCAGATGCAGACCGCCCTCCTTGTCGAGCAGGACCTCGGGGGCTTCCGGGAAGGAATTGTAGTTTTTTGCGGCCATGCCGGCACAGTAGGCGCCGCTGCCTCCGATTACGACGGCGTCGCCGATGCGGGCCTCGGCAAGGGGCCGCGGCTGCAGCCCTTCGGGATTGCCGGGTTGCGGGGTCAGGACATCCCCGCTTTCGCAGCAGTGGCCGACTACCAGGTAGTGCGCGCGCCCCCGTCGCTCCTCCGAGGCCGGGACAACGGCGATCGGGTGCTGGGCTCCGTACATGCTGGGCCGCAGAACTTCCGTCATTCCCGAGTCGACCTTGATGAACGAGTACCCCTCCTTGCCGGTATCGACGACATCCACGACGGAGCAGACGATCGCCCCGGAGTTGGCGGTGAAATAGGTACCGGGCTCGATCTCGAGGTGCAGCCGCCTGCCGGAACTGGCGGCAAAACGCCGGAACTCTTCGGCCACCGGCTCTCCGGCTGCGGCCAGATCCGTGGAGACCTCGCCGGGGACGCGGCCGACCTTGAAACCTCCGCCGAGGTTGACGGCAGCGACCTCCGGCAGCAGCGCGGCGATGCCGAGAGTCATCCGGGCGCAGCGCTGCCAGACCTCGGGATCGCTGCCGGACCCGATGTGGGAGTGGAGCAGACTGATGCGCAGCCCGTGGTCGCGCTGCAGGGCCTCGACCTGGTCGAGGTGGGCGTGCCAGATGCCGAAACTGGCGGAAGGGCCGCCGACGTTGGTGCGGTTGCTGTGGCCGGAACCGAGTCCCGGGTTGAAGCGCACCCCGAGTTCGCCGCCGGGAAAGCGGCTCCCGAAACAGGCGAGCTGGTGCAGGGAACAGGCGTTGAAGCGGACTCCCATGGAGACGAGATCCTCGAAGTCGTCAGGGAGTTGCTGCGCGGTCAGGAGAATCTGACCCGGCTCCACCGCTGCCTCCAGGGCGCGGCGGACCTCCCAGCCGCTGCTGGCGTCGATCTGCAGTCCGGCCCGGTTCAGAACGCGGATGACCGCGGCGGTCGGGCAGGCTTTCATCGCGTAGCGCACCGTAAGCCCGAAGGCGTTGGGAAACTCGAGGGCTGCCCGGGCCTGGGCTTCCAGGGCGTTCTGGTCGTAGACGAAAACCGGTGTTCCGAAGCGAGCTCCGCGCTCGCTTCG
>JAPOZF010000683.1 GCA_026706165.1 Gemmatimonadota bacterium | reverse complement strand
GCCGCGGCAGGCCGCTTCGACGATGTGTTCCGGGGTGTCGAAGTCAGGCTGGCCGACCTCGAGGTGGATCGCCCCCTCGGTCGCCCAGGCGAGGTCCATGATTTCCCGGATCCCCGACCGCGGCAGCTCCGAGGGAATCCGGGCGAATGCCTTCATGCCTTCAGCGCAGGTGTATGCCGGGACCGGTCGAGCCGATCATCTGCACCGTGTTGTAGATCGAGGCCGGGGTGCTCGCCCCGGTGACCCCGGAGATGCTCTCGACGCGCTCGACGTTGAGCTCCAGGGCGGGGCCCCGGGCCTGGATGGCGACGGTGGCGGTGTTCCACTCCGGATTGACCAGCATGACCGAGTGGGTGCGGTCGAAGCCGATGCCGGCGTAGGCGATGGAGGCGTGGGTGTTGACGTTGCGGGGGAACAGCGGGCAGATGCCGCGCGTGGGCCCGTCGTAGAGGCAGGTCTCCTCGGTGATGCTGTCCGGGTCGACCCCGGCGTTGGCGCAGTCGACGTTGTGGGGCGGCTTCTTCATGACGACGTCGACCGACTCCCAGACGTCGCGGTTTTCCAGCAGCGCGTCCATGCCGACCACCCCTCCGTGGGGGATGAACACCCGCGTCCCGTTGGCGACGCTGGTTTCGCCGAGTTTCCTCTCGACCTCCTCGTCGGCCAGCGCCGTTACCGAGATCAGCATGTAGTTGGTCTCCCGGAGGATCGTTTCGGCCCAGCGGCGGGTCACCTCCGGGTGCGCCATCTCGACCACGAGGTCGGCCCGGCGGCCGGCGAAGTCGCCGAGATCCTCCAGCGCCAGGCCGTCGGGAAGGTCGGCGAGCCTGCCGGTGTCCTGGTCGTGCACGAAGACGACTTCCATACCCTGGTCGGAAGCATCGATCATCCGGTGTACGGCGTTGCCGATCTGGCCGTACCCGATAAAGCCTATCCGCGTCCTGTCTGCCGCCATTGTACGCGCCCCTTTCTGCTTTCCTGTGGACGTTGAATGTGCGATCCGTGAAAACGGCGAGGGAATATAGGCGGCCCCGCGATTTCCCAGCCAGCCGGGAGGGGTTGCCCCCGCCCGGGCAGCGGCCGGGCGGTCACAGGTGCGGAAGCGGCCGGGAGGAGAAGCAGGACCTTTGAGGCGGACTGCGGGATCTCAGGAATCGGGGTCGGGCTTCGGCCGCGACGCCACCTTGGCGACCCAGATGCTGATCTCGTAGAGCCCGAGCAGGGGCAGCGCCATCAGCAGCTGCGACAGCGGGTCGGGCGGGGTGAAGATGGCGGCGAGCAGGAAGATGGCGATGATTCCGTAGCGTCTGAAACGGCGCATCAGCTCCGGTGTGACGACCCCCATCTTGGCCAGCACCAGGGTTACTACCGGAAGCTCGAACACCAGGCCGAACCCGAGCAGCAGCCGCAGCACGAAACCGACGTACTCGTCCACCGCCCACTGGGAGGTCATGTCCGGGGGTTCGAGCCCGAGGAAGAACCTCAGCCCGAGGGGGAGGACGATCCAGTAGGCGATCATGCCGCCGCAGCCGAAGCAGAGGACGCTGAGCCCGGCGACCGGGAGGAGCAGCCGGCGCTCGCGGGCGAGGAGCCCGGGGGCGACGAAACGCCAGAGCTGGTGAAAGACCACCGGAAGCGAGAGCACGAGGCCGCCGATGATGGCGATCTGCAGGGTGACGAAGAAATAGGTCATCGGGCGCAGCGACTGCAGCCGGCGTCCCGGCGGGATCGCCGGGGCCGCCTCGGCGATGGTGGTATCCGGAAGTGCGGGGGAGAACCCCGTGTCCCACCAGCGCAGCAGCAGGCCGCGCACCGCTTCGACCGGGCCGGTGGCTCTCGCGGTCTGCATGCTGATCACCGCCTCCTCGTACGGGTAGGTGAGAATCTCGACGATGGGGTCGCTCAAAACGAAGCAGACCAGAGCTCCCACGAGGACCGCGGCCAGGGCCTTGAGGATGCACCAGCGAAGCTCCTCGAGGTGGTCGAGGAACGGCATCTCCTTGACGTTCTCTTCGTTCCCCTCCGCCTCCTGTTCCGGAGCCGTGGTTTCCTGCCCGTTAACGGTTTCGTCCGGCATCGGTCAGGCGCCGGGATAGCGGCGCGCCCGCAGGGCCGCGGCGGTGGCGGTCTGGGCGGACAGGTCGCCGTCCGCATCGCCTTGATTGTTGTCGGGGTCTATCCGGTTTTCCACTTCCTGGTTTCCGCTTCAGTCACTTCCGCGCGCAGGGAGGGTCTTCCCTTTGCCGGCAACTCCGGCGCCGGAACGAAAGGGGCGTCCATGCGGGCGTCCATGGGGGTAGTCTGTGGAAAATAGCACCCATGCCGGGGGCCGGCTAAGGGATCGCCTCGACGGTGGCGGTTTCCGGGGATGGCAGGGGCGGGCCGGAGCACCTTCGTCAAATTTCCCGCTGCACTGACCGACGGATCGTCGGCCGGCTGGATGGACGCCCAATCGAAGAGGTCCGGTAAGTTGGGAATCTGGCGGCAGCTTGGTCGGCGTCGCCCGCAGCGCATGCGTGTTCGCTATCTTGAGAGCCGGATCACGGTGGAGTTGCCGGCTTTTCGACCGATGTCGGACGGACGCCCCGCCATGGACAGGAGACAGGGAAATGAAACAGGTATCGCGGGAAGTTTTCGAAGGCCTCAGACAGCTCGACACGGCAACGATTTTCAACGCCGTGGTCGAGGCGCGCGGCGCCAGCCAGGGCGGCCGCGAGCTCGAGGACCGGGGCAGAGTGCCCTTCAACTACATGGGTCCCGGAATGAACTGCATGCTGCCGCAGTTCGGCATGGCAGTCGGTTACGCAGTCACCTGCGAGCTGACGACCCAGGACCCGGACGGGCCCGCCCTGGACTGGCACGAATATTACGACTGTCTCGACCAGTCGCCGGGCCCGATGGTGGCGGTCATGAAGGACGTCGACACCCGTTCAGGCCGCGGCGCGGCGCTGGGAGACGGCATGGCCGCGGTCCACAAGCGGCTGGGGGTGGCCGGTATCGTCGTCGACGGATCCATACGGGATCTGGACGGAATCGAACGGGTGGGCCTTCCGGTCTGGGGAACCGGCCTCGTCCCGGGTCACGGCGTGTTCAGCCTGGTGCGCTGCAATCAGCCGGTCGCCGTGAAGGAGCTCCTGATCCACCCCGGGGAAATCGTCGCCGCCGACCGGGACGGAGTGGTGAAGATCCCGGCCGGGGACGACCCCGGAACCGTGCTGGAAAAGGGCAGGGAGATACAGGAGCGCGAGGCCCGCTCCCACGCGGTCTACTCGGATCCGGACCTGACCTGGCGGGAAATCAAGGAGTATCAGCAGAAGATGCGTTCGCAGTGACAGGGGCGCGGAGGCGTGTCGCCGCCGAAGCTGTCCGCGGCCGTTTCGGCACCTTCCCCAGGGTTCCCAACCACCCGGAAAAGCCGATAACCGCTGATCTCGTTCTCCGGTTCAACTTTCCTGGGCCGCCCGCCGGGAAACCGGGATGGCGGCCATGGCCGCAAGGAAGGCCGCGCCGGTGACGAGCCGGGCGAACAGGTCGCCGCGGCGGTTGTAGAAGGTCCGGCGCTGCCCGGTGGCGAGGCCGCCGACGGCGTGCGCCTCGGTGAAGATCGGCGTCGACTGCGAGGTGCGGCCGTACGGGTCGACGAAAAGTGAGACCCCGCTCGTCGCGCAACGGGCGATGGCGGTGCGGTTCTCGACGGCCCTGAACACCGCCAGCTGGGCGTGCTGATAGGGACCGGCGGTGCGGCCGAACCAGGAGTCGTTGGTGATCACGACGAGGAAGTCGGCGCCGGCGGCGACGTGGCGGCGCACCAGGTCGGGGAACACCGACTCGAAGCAGATCAGCACCGCGAAATCACCCCCCGGGTGTTTGAACAAGGTGCGCTCCCGCCCGCGGGCGAACTCGGCCGGGCCGAGGTCCCCGGTCAGGGCGGTCCAGTCGATGTCCCGCAGCAGCGGCACGTAGTCCATGAAGGGAGTGCGCTCGCCGAACGGCACAAGGTGCATCTTGGCGTACCTCTGCGGCGCACGGTCCGCGGTGAAGTAGAAAGCGGCGTTGTAGGGTTCCCGGGTGTGCGGGTCGGCGTCCGAGGCGCCGGTCAGGACCGGCACCCCGAGCTCGGCGACGAGCTCCTCGACGCGGCCGCTGCAGTCCTCGCGCGTGCGCAACTGGCAGGGGACCGCGGTCTCCGGCCAGACGAGGAGGTCCGGTCCCTGCGCGGCCGCCGCCCGGGAGAGCTGCTCGAGGGTGGTGAAGCTGCGCTCCAGGCCGCCGCTGTGCCATTTCTCCAGGCCGAGGTTGTTCTGCACCAGGCCGACCCTGATGCCCGGCTCCCCAGGGGTCGAATCGATGACAGCTGTCGAGTACCACCAGGGACAGGCGAACAGGGCGAGCAGCGCCGCGGCGCCGGCCAGCCTCGGCCGCAGGCCGGAGGCTCGCAGGGTCAGCCACAGGACGGCGTTGACCGAGGCGGCCCAGAAGGACACGCCGTACACCCCGGTGATCTCGGCGTACTGGATGAGCTCCACGGTAACCGCCTGGGTGGAGCCGAGCAGGAGCCAGGGAAACCCGAGCTCGCCCAGCGACAGCAGGTACTCCGCCCCGGTCCAGAGCAGCGCCGCCGCCAGCCAGCCGGCATGCGGCCACGCTTTCACCGCGGTGGAAATCCCGGCGCCGGCCAGCCCGTAGAAGAGCCCGATATACCCCGCCATCAGCAGGGTGCCGGCGACGACGGCGGGGCCGCCCCCCTGTGTGAAGGCGACCCAGTAGAGGCTGTAGAGGCTGAAGACGAAGCCGGTCACCCAGCCGCAGCGGAAACCTTCTTTCCAGGTCGGACGGGGAAGACAGGAGAACAGCGGCAGCAGGGCGACGAAGGCCCAGGGCGAGCCGTGGGCCCACGCCATCGGGTGGTCCGGAGCCGTCGGGAAGGCCAGCGACAGCAGCAATCCCGAGAGGGCGGGCGCAACCCATCCACCCCCGGCCGGGGTGCGAATGCCCATTGGATGGAGTGCCATGAGAAAGGACCCCTGCCGGGAGTCGCTTTGCGGATATATGGCGCCCGGCCGGGCGGGGGAAACGCCGCGAGCCGGCAATGTCGGCGGGGAAAGCGCGCAATATACCGGCCTTCCCGGACGCGGGCAAAAGCGGTACGGGATATGCTTGCATACCCGGAAGCAGCGCCTCAGTCAGCGATACTGTTTCCGGACGGTA
>JAPOZF010000533.1 GCA_026706165.1 Gemmatimonadota bacterium | reverse complement strand
GCTGGTCCGGGAGGTGGCAGCTGTCGGCCGTCCCTGGCCGGGGAGGCGGACACCGAAAAGGGACCGCTGCCAACCGTAAACCGGCGGAGACCGCCGGGGGAGGGACCGAAGAATGAAGATTACCGAGGTGAAGACTTACACCGCGGGGCAGGAGGGCAGAGGGGCTTTCCTGTTCTGCCGGGTGTTCACCAACGCCGGGATCCACGGCGTCGGAGAGGCGGCCGGCTGGCCGAGCGTCGAAGCGGAGATCCAGCTCAAGGCCCAGGCGGTGATCGGGGAGGATCCGTTCGCCATCGAGCGCCTGTGGAGCCGCATGTTCCTGCAGACCCACGGGATGACCGGGGTCACCGGGGCGGCGGCGATGTCGGCGATCGAGATGGCCCTGTGGGACATCAAGGGGAAGGCCCTCGACACCCCGGTCTGGAACCTGCTGGGAGGGAAGATGCACGACCGGCTGCGGGTGTACACCCACTGCGACGACGCCGAACAGGCGCGCGAGCTCGTCGACCAGGGGTACACCGGCCTCAAGATGGGGAACATCGAGAACTGCCTGCGCCAGGCCGCCGAGATCCGCGCCGCGGTCGGGGACGGGATCGACCTGATGGTCGACCTGCACGGCATGCCCTGGATGACCGCGCGCGACGCCATCTCGATGGGGCGCGCCCTCGAGGAGTACGGCCTCTTCTTCTACGAGGAGCCGGTCGCCCCCGAGAACGTCGAGGCCATGGCGCGGGTGTCGGAGGCGATCGACATCCCGCTCGCCGCCGGCGAGAGGCTGGCCTACATCTACGGGGCGCGCGAGCTGATCGAGCGCGAGATCGTCGACGTCATCCAGCCGGACGCCGGCCGTTTCGGGGGGCTGGCGCAGATGAAGAAGGTCGCCGGCATGGCGGAGGCCCACTACATTCAGGTCGCCCCTCACGACGGCTCGCTCGGGCCCGTGGGGGAGATCGCTTCCCTCCATCTTTGCGCGGCCATTCCGAACTTCCTGATATGGGAGCACCGCACCGGCGACATCCCGGCGCGCTACGAGGTGATGGCGCCGCAACCGCAGGTGGTCGACGGTCACATGAGGCCCCCGGACGGACCGGGGCTCGGCGTCGACCTCGTCGACGAAGCGATCGAGAGGTACCCGGGTTCCCCCGGGTCGGGCGGGTATTTCCGGGATTCCCGCTACGACTACCAGTACGTCCACGCCAGGAGATCGCGGGCCAGATGGCTGCGGGGACCCGAATGAAGCCGACAGCGCCGCGGCTCGTCCTCGTCCTCCTTTCCTTCGCGGTCTGCTCCTGCGGGGACGGGGGGCAGGCGGGCCGCGAGCTGCAGAAAAAAGCGGAGGACACCCCCATCCCGGTGCTGGGCACGGTTCCCGACTTCGCGCTCACCGACCAGACCGCTTCCCCCTTCGGCAGCGCCCAGCTCGACTCCGGCCTCTGGGTCGCCAACTTCATCTTCACCCGCTGCGCCGCGACCTGTCCGGTGCAGACCGCGACGATGGCCCGGCTGCAGGAACGCCTGCGGGCAAAAAAGCTGCTGCCGGAGATCACCCTGGTCAGCTTCAGCGTCGACCCCGGTTTCGACACCCCGGAAGTGCTGCGCCAGTACGGAGAAGGGTACGGCGCCGACCCGGACAGGTGGCGGTTCCTCACCGGGGGCCGCGGGGAGATCTGGGATCTCAGCAAGGGCGGCTTCAAGCTGAATGTGGGGGAGTCTCCCCCGGAGTCGCAGGCGCAGCCGCTGTTCCACAGCCCGCGAATGGTGCTGGTCGACCGCCAGCGCCGCATCCGCGGCTACTACGACGGGGTCAGCGCCGGGGGACTCGATGAGATCGAGGGGGCCATCGACGCCGTGGCCGGGGAAACCCCTTGAGATGCGGTCCGGCGGGCAGGGACCTCTGCCAGATTCCCGGTTCCTCACCGCCGCCCCGGTTCACAAGGGGCCAGGTGCACGGATTCCCCGCGAACGAATGACATGACCGCGGAACCCCCCACGACCACCGAATACTCCCCCGAGGCCCTGTGGAGCCTCCTCGACCCCGCAGAACCCGGACTCGAGGAGATGGCCGCGGCGATGGCGGCCGGCGACGGCGAGGCCGCCGAAAGGGCGTACCTCGCCTACCAGCGGCGGCGCGAAGCCCCCGTCCTTCCCTGGGTTCACAGCTCAGACGAGAGCCCGCAGGAGCGGCGGGCGGGGTTCGACTTCCTCACCGAAACGCCGCGGCAGCTGACCTGGAGGGACCGGGAGCGGGGCCGGGAGCTGGTCAGCCTGGAAAAGGGGTACACCTCCCACCGTCTGGAGGGGATCCGGCCTTCCCCGTACAACGTCGTCGAGCTGGCCGACATGCTGCTCGACAACAAGGTGATGCTGGTCTACCACCCGGAGGACGGGGTCCAGGACCTCGGGACGGAGTGGGACTGGGAGCACATACCCCCCGGCGACGGGCAGGGCCGGAGATGGACCCTCAGCCTGCCCTACCAGTACTTCCTGTTCGTCCTCGGGCAGGCGTACTGGGCAACCGGGGACGACCGCTACATCGCCAAGCTGGTCTGGATCTTCAACCGCTACTTCGACTACGTCGGCGGCCGCAGCGACTGGATCTGGCTTCCCGACATGCAGCTTGCCCGCTGCTACCAGCAGCTGATCCCCTTCATCCTCTCCTGGGAGGGGCTGCCGCCCCGGGACCTGTGCCGGCTGCGCCACTGGCTGGCGACGGCCTGCGCGGAGTCGATGGAGAAAGTCCGCTCCGCCCCGGGCAACCAGCTGCTCTTCAACGGGCTGGGCATCCTCTGGCTCGGCGTCGGCATGCCGGAATTCCGCCGCGCCCGGCACTGGCGCGCCCTCGGGTGGAAGCAGATCCGCGGCTACTTCGGAGAAGGGGCGTTCTACCCGGACGGGACCTCGAAGGAGAACTCCTTCGGCTACATCATCGGGGCCTCGACGTCGGCGATCGAGGCGGTCGACCTGGCCCGGAACAACGGCTGGCCCTGTCCCGGGGAGGTCGAGGAGGCGATGGTGAAGCGGGCGGAGTTCCTCGCCGACTGCGTCAAGCCGGACGGCACCTGCCCCTGGACCGGGGACAGCCGGCGGCGCTCCCCGCGCGACTACGTCAGCCGCATCGCCGGCCCGCGGGGCCGCGGCGACCTCGAGCACGCGGTTAGCGGCGGCGAGCTCGGAACTCCGCCGGACCACACCTCCTCCTGGTATGCCTGGCAGGGGCTCGGGGTGATGCGGAGCGGCTGGGGGAAGCAGGCCAACTACCTGATGTTCGACGTCGGCCCCCTCGGAGAGGTGCACGCCCACGAGGGGAAGCTCGCGGTCGAGGTGGCCGCGTACGGGCGCTCCCTGATCGAGGACCTCGGCATCCACAGCTACTCCCGCGAGGCCCCCGAGATCCCCTACTACGACCTGTTCGGCAACACCCCCGGCCACAACACCGCAATCGTCGACGGCGCCAGCCAGATGCGGCTGATCACCGGCCCGAAGACGGTGGAGGAGCCCCTCGCCAACACCTGGGTCAGCACCGGGGTCTGCGACTATCTCGAGGGGGAGTACGACCACGGGTGGGGGGAGGGCCAGTTCGGGGAGCCGATGTCGTCGGTTTACGAGCCGGAGAAGTACGAGGGCGCGATCGACACCTCGATCGCCCACCATCGCAGCGTCATCTACGTGAAGGGGAAGGAGCAGGGGGACTGCGAGTATTGGGTGATCACCGACCGTCTGACCGGCAGCGGGCAGCACACGTACGAACAGCTGTTCCACCTCGTCCCGGGGCCGGTGGCCGCGGACCCGGCCACCGGTGCGGTACTCACCTCCGGCGAAGGGTTGGCGAACATCGCCATTCTCCCGGCGGCGGCGGACGGCGTCGAGATGGAGGTCGTCGAGGGCCGCACCGAGCCGGCGATGCAGGGCTGGTACTGCGGCGACCGGCCGCGGCCGGTGCCGGCCCCCTGCGTCGTCTACCGGCAGCGCGGCGCGCCCCCGGTCTGCTTCCAGACGGTCCTGTGGCCGCAGCGCCCCGGGGAAACCCGCCTGCCGGCGGTGTCGACCGCAGGGGAGCCTGGCAGCGGCTGGCTGCGGGTGCGCTTGCCGGACGGGGCCGGGGAAGATTTCTGCTGTTCGGCGGCCTTCGAGGGAACCCACGAGCTCGGAGATCTCTCCTTCGACGGCATCGCCGCGGTGGTGCGCTTCGATCGCCGGGGGATTCCCGCCGCCCGGGAGGTGATCGGTGCCGGCCCGCTGCGCGGGCGGGGCCAGGGATTTACCGTGGACGCAGGGAAGGGGGAGCCAGAGTGAGCAAAGGACTGGATCCCTTCTCTTTGGGAATTACATCGGATGTTATGAAAAGTCAGCAAGATGAATAGAAGTGTGGTTCCCTGCAGTTTTTGCAGGAAATCGGGGATGTCGGCTGGCTGGCAAGTTCACAGGATTGCGTGCTGAAGGCCAGGGTTGTCTGGAAAGGGCGTCTCCTCGATCTCGGGGAATAGAACTTTAACATCGGGCTCTAACTCCTTGTTTATCAAGGCACTTGGCATGACGGCACAGGCTATCTGGAGACCTGATGTATGCCAGATTGGCACCGAGGATCGGGAGCCACGGGACGGGGGGTTTTGACCTCCGATGCCTTTTCCCCCGGTGGGCACTGCTTCCAGGTAAACTCACAGGGCGGAGGTCAGGCCGCTCAATTCCGGCGACACGGCGACGTAGTGTTTCGGCTGCACCGGAGTGCCAGGCGTCGTGACCGCGAAGCGGTATTCGCTCTGGTTCCTGAACGAGGTCTTCTTGGTAAACCATGCCATCGGACCCGCGTTCGGATCGAACCACTGTTCCTGTCTGTCGATGCGGCCGGACACGTCCTGATAGTTGACCGGACCGTGGTAGACGTGAACGAAGGTGTCGATGGGACCGGATCCATCCCACAGGTCCGCCGTGTAGCTGCTGCTCGCGTAGCCGATCTTCTCAATGGGACCGAGCGAGACATCGGCCGTCTTGTCGAGGCCCAGAGCGAAGTCGACGCCGAGCCATGCGGCGAAGGCATCGGCATCCTCTATCAGGGTAGCCGCCGAATAGCCGTACTTGCCACAGAATTCGCTCCGCAGACGGCGAAGCTCCCTGTCGGTGCGGAAATGGGAGGCGCAGTAGACCCAGGGGTCGCTTGAGGAGGCGAACGAAAGGCGGGCGCTCACGGTCCCACCCATGATCGAGCTTGCCCACCGCGTACCGTCCCGGGG
>JAPOZF010000635.1 GCA_026706165.1 Gemmatimonadota bacterium | reverse complement strand
GGGCAGGCGGCGCCATTGCGGCAGGGGCCGCCCTCGCCCGGGACCTGGCCAACCACCCCGGAAACACCGCCACCCCGACCTACCTGGCGAGCGCCGCGCGCAGAATCGCCCGCAGCCGCAGCCTGCGCTGCCAGGTGATCGACGAAACCGGCATGCGCCGGCTCGGCATGGGAGCGCTGCTGGGGGTGACCCGCGGCAGCAGCGAACCGGCGCGGTTCATCGTGCTGGAACACAACGCGGGCAAGGGGGGCAAGCCCCTGGTTTTCGTCGGCAAGGGGGTGACCTTCGACAGCGGCGGCATCTCGCTGAAACCGGGCGACCGCATGGCCGACATGAAGTTCGACATGTCGGGGGCGGCCGCGGTCATCGGGGCGATGCAGGCGGTTTCCGACCTCGATTTTCCCCACCACATCGTCGGTCTGGTGCCGGCGACGGAGAACCTCCCCGGAGGCCGGGCGGTCAAGCCCGGGGATGTCCTGAAGACGATCACCGGAAAAACCATAGAGATCGACAACACCGACGCGGAGGGGCGGCTCATCCTCGCCGACGCCCTCGGGTACGCCCGCCGTCTCAAACCTGCGGCCATCGTCGACCTGGCGACCCTCACCGGTGCCTGCGTCGTCGCCCTGGGATCGCACGCCGCCGGCATGCTCGGAAACGACGAGGAGCTGAAGGAGAGGATTCTCAAAGCGGGGAACGAGACCGGGGAGCGCGTCTGGCCGCTGCCGCTGTGGCCTGAGTACCGCGATCAGATCAAGAGCGCCGTTGCCGACATGAAGAACACCGGCGGGCGAGCCGGGGGCGCCATCACCGCGGCGGCCCTGCTCGAGGAATTCGTCGACTCCCCGTGGGTCCACCTCGATATCGCGGGCACCGCCTGGACCAACCGTGCAAGACCCTACATACCCAAAGGGGGCGTCGGCTTCGGAGTGCGCCTGCTGACCCGGCTCGCCAGGGACTGGAAGAGAGCGGTCTAGTGGCCAGGACCCACTGCCGCGGCTCCTTCAGCCCGGTTCCATGATCCTGTCCGACGGCGCCATCCGCGACCTGCTCTCCTCCGGAGACCTCCGGGTCGACCCCCACACCCCGGACCAGATCCAGCCCGCTTCCATCGACCTGCGCCTCAGCGATCACTTTCTCAAGGTGGACGAAAACCGCCTCGAGGCGATGCGTCTCGATCAGGAGATCAGCTACCAGGAGCTGCACCAGGAGGAAATCGTGATTCCCCCCCACTCCTTCCTGCTGGCGGCGACCCTCGAGTCGATCCGGCTCCCCGACAACCTGACCGCCTTCGTCGAGGGGCGCAGCTCCATCGGCCGCATCGGCCTCCTCATCCAGAACGCCGGCTGGGTCGATCCCGGCTTTTCCGGCACCCTGACCCTCGAGCTGTTCAACGCCAACCGGCTGCCGATCCGCCTGCGCAAAGGCAGGCGCATATGCCAGCTGGTGTTCGCGCGGCTCGACCGCTCCGCTTCCAACCCCTACCGCGGCAAGTACCAGTTCCAGAGCAAGGCCACCGGAAGCAAGATCGCCCTGGACCGGGACCGCTGAACCCCTGGACCCGCATTCGCCCGCGGGGACGGCACCCTCCCCCCCGGCCAGCGCAGCGAACCTTCCGAGCAGGTGGAGCACCCCCATGTCCGGGCGCACCGGGGCGCTGGTCATGCTGTCGGCTTGCGCAAACAGAAACTCCGCTGCCAACCCCGAAAACCGGAATAACCAGGAGTCAAAACGATGACCGATGCCGGAGAGCTGCACCGCAAGGCCCTTGTCCTCGATTCACACAACGACAGCGCCGTCGGCCATATCCTCCGCGGCAACACAGGACTGGGGGGAGAGCGATCCGGGGAACGCGCCCACCGGGGCGGGGCCATCAGCCGCCTGCGGCAGCAGATCGACCCCGAGGTCTCCCCGCTGCAGCTCGATATTCCCCGGATGCGCCAGGGAGGAATCGATGCCGCCTTTTTCGCCGTCGACGTCACCAACGCATGGGAAAACCATCTGCTCTACGCCCTCGACGGTCTGGCCTGGCTCAAGCGGGAGATCGCCGGGCACGGCGACGACATCGAGGTCGCCCTAACGGCAGGAGACATTGCCGCGGCAAGGGAACGCGGGCGCATCGCCGCGGTCCTCGCCGTCGAAAACAGCGACGCCCTGCACCGCACTCTGAACATCATCGACTCCCTGTACGACATCGGGGTGCGCACCATGACCCTGACCCACAGCACGCGCTCGCACGCCGGCGACGGCTGCGAGGTCGTCGCTGGCGGCGGCCTCACCGGGTTCGGCCGCGAGGTGGTCGACGCGATGAACCGGCGCGGCATGCTGATCGACGTGTCCCACCTGAACGACGCCGGGTTCCGGGACGTGCTCGAGCTCTCGAGCGGCCCGGTGGTCGCCTCTCACAGCTGCTGCCGCCGGCTGTGCGCGCACCCGCGCAACCTCACCGACGAGCAACTCCGCGCACTCGGGGAAAAAGGGGGGGTCGTCGGCCTGACCTTCGTGCCCCGGTTCCTCGCCGGGGAGAACCCCGGCCTGTCCCACCTGCTCGACCACATCGAGCACGCGGTGTCAGTGGCCGGCCCCGGTGCGGTCGGACTGGGGTCGGACTTCGACGGGGGCGGGACCCTGCTGGAGAGCGCCGCCGACTTCCCGCTCATCACCGCCGGGCTCGCCGGGCGCGGGTTCGGAGAGGAAGCCCTGACAGGCATCCTCGGCGGCAACCACCTGCGGCTGCTCGCGGCGGTCATCGGGTGAGAAGGGGGCCGCCGCCGGCTCATCGCCCCCCTGTTGTTCCCGGGACGATCGCGGGCAAGACCGCGGAAACACCGAGAGACCCGGGAAACCCGCCCGGGGCATCCGGGGGCGGTGCCTGGCCTTGCCCACCGGGAACAGCCTTCGGAAACGCGGTCGGCGGCTGTCGGGCAACTCGCCCTGAAGCCCGGTCGCCGGCGAGAGGTGGAATCACGGGCGGATTTCAGAGGGAATACAGCTCCCCGTACTTGCCTTCCAGGTATGCCATCAGGGGACCGGTCGAAAGCGGCGCCCCGGTGACCTCTTCGATCAACTCCCCTGCGGTCGGCCGGGCTCCCCGGGAATGGACGTTGTCGCGCAGCCAGCCCAGCAGTCCGGAGAACTCCCCCCTGCCCACATCCCGCATCAGTCCGGGCATCCGGACGCGGGCGCACTCGAAGAACTGGGCGGCGTACAGGTTGCCGAGCGAGTAGGTCGGGAAATAGCCGATCAGACCGGAAGACCAGTGGATGTCCTGAAGCACGCCGACGGCGTCGTTTTCGGGCCGGATTCCGAGGAAGTCTTCCATGAGGTCGTTCCAGCGCTGCGGCAGCTCGGCGACGGCGAGCTCCCCGCCGACCAGCTGCTGCTCCAGCTCGAAGCGGAGGAGGATGTGCAGGTTGTAGGTCACCTCGTCGGCCTCGACCCGGACCGGGGTGGCCTCGACGTGATTGACCGCGGCGTGGAACTGCTCGAGCCCCACATCCTCGAGCTGCCCGGGGAAGCGGCTCTTCAGCTTCGGCAGGTAATGCTCCCAGAACTCGCGGCTGCGCCCGATCATGTTCTCCCACAGGCGCGACTGCGACTCGTGGATACCGAGGGAGACGGCCTGGCAGACCGGGGTTCCCATCGCCTCTCCGGGCAGGCCCTGCTCGTACAGGCCGTGGCCGCATTCGTGGATGATCCCGAACAGGGACTCCGTCATCCGGCGGGAGTTGTAGCGCGTCGTCAGGCGGACGTCGGTCGGGGCCAGGGCGGAGCAGAAGGGGTGAACGGAGACGTCGAGGCGGCCGGCCTCCAGGTCGAAACCGAGATCCGCCAGGACTTCGCGCCCGAACGCCTCCTGGGCTTGGGTCGGGAACTCCCGTTCGAGAAGTTCAGGCCTTGGCCTCCCCTTTGACAGGATCGCCTGGGCAAGGGGCAGCAGCCGGTCGCGCAGTTCCCCGAGCAGGGGTGCGACCTCCTCGACCCGCGCGTGCGGCTCGTACTCGTCGAGAAAGGCGTTGTAGACCGGGCCCGCGTACCCGACCAGGGAGGCGACTGTCCCCTGCAGTTCGAGAATCCGTTCCAGCCAGGGGGCGAACTCGCCGAACTCCGCCTTTTCCCGGGCGGCGACCCAGGCCTCGTGAGCGCGGGCCTGCGTCTCGGAGAGCTCGACGACGAGCTGCTGCGGGATCTTCAGGGCCCGGTCCTGCTCGCGCCCGACCAGGCGCAGGTTGGCTGCCGCGTCCGCATCGAGGGGGTTCGCCGAAAGCTCTCCCACCAGGTCGACGAGGGCCCCGGAGGTCAGCTTCTCGTGGTACAGCCCGGCGAGCAGTCCGATGCTGCGGGCTCTCTCATCGGCTCCCCGCCGCGGCATGCAGGTCTCCTGGTCCCAACTCAACAGGGCGCGGGCGTGGCCGAGATCGGCCAGTTCTCTGGAGAGGCGAAGAAACTCCGTATACTTGGAACTCACTTGCGACACCAATCCGGAAAGAGGCTTCGAACCATGAAAATCACGCGAACTGAAGAAATCGTCCTCAACATCCCATTCTATGCCGAGCACGTGACCCGCGCCATGCAGAGGGCCCTGACCCATAACGAGCGGATGCACGTCTACCGGGTGGAGCTCGACGACGGCAGCGTCGGATACGGAGACGGAGGCAGCGGGGGGGACCTCGAGCGCCTGAACGGGGTCAACCCGCTTGCCGTCATGCAGGACGACGGCCTGGGACAGGGGCTGCAGATGGCGGTCGTCGACGCGGTCGGCCGCGCCACCGGGACCCCGGCGCACGCCCTGATCGGCACCAGGCTCAGGGACCGCTGCCCGGTTTCCTGGTGGGACATCGACATGTCCCCCGGCGACTGGGCCCTGGAGGCGAAGGAGTCGATCTCTCGGGGATACACCTGCTTCAAGATGAAGGCGCGGCCCTGGTGGGACATCGTCGAGCAGGTGGAAACCGTGAGCGAAGTGGTGCCCGCCGACTACAAGTTCGACGTCGATTTCAACGGCTTCCTGCTCAATTCTTCCCGGGCCGAGGTGATGCTGCAGCGCCTGGACGAGGTTCCCAACGTCGGCATGTACGAGAGCCCCTTCTACCTCGGGACCGACCTCACGGGAGCACGCATTCTGCGCGAGCGGGTGCGCAAACCGATCGTCGAGCATTTCCGCGAAGATGTTCTTCACGCACACTGCAGCGACGGCTTCGTCGTCGGCGGCGGCATCTCCGGGTGCCGGG
>JAPOZF010000766.1 GCA_026706165.1 Gemmatimonadota bacterium | reverse complement strand
GCCCTCGGGATCGCCGCGCTGGACTACATCTATGCGCGGCGCCACGCCCACGACGAGGGGTTCACCCTCGGCACCGGCAAGGTCAACGCCCTGGGGGGGTTCACCGGCGCCCTGCTGCTGGCCCTGTTCGCCCTGCTGATGGCCTGGGAGAGCTGCGACCGGCTCCTGCACCCGGTGGAAATCATCTTCGATCAGGCGCTGCTCGTGGCTGTAGCCGGGCTGCTCGTCAACGGAGCGAGCGCCTTCATCCTCCGGGGGGGCGGCGGCCATGGCCACGCCCATCATGGGCACGGCGGCCGTCACGACTCCGGTCACGCCAATGATCACGGGCACCGCGATCACAACCTGAAGGCCGCCTACCTGCACGTGCTGGCGGACGCCCTGACGTCGCTGCTGGCCATCGCCGCCCTGCTTTCCGCCAAGTACTACGGGTTGGCGTGGATGGATCCGGCGGTGGGGATCGTCGGCGCCGTGCTCGTAGCCAGCTGGTCGTTCGGCCTGCTGCGAACCACCAGCGGGATTCTCCTCGACAGGCAGGGTCCAGAATCGATCCGCGGCCGGATCACCGACAGCATCGAGCAGGACGGGGACAGCAAGGTCACCGACCTCCACCTGTGGTCCATCGGTCCGGATATCTACTCGGCCCTGATCGCCGTCGTGGCCCACCGTCCCGCGATGCCGGGGCAGTACAAGAAGCGCATTCCCGGCAACCTCGGCCTCGTGCACGTGGCGGTCGAGGTCCATACCTGCCCGGGAGGTGCGTCCGACGCGCGCATGGAATCCAGGGAATGAGCGGAGGGGAACCGCGGCGGCAGGCTCCTTCTTCCGGGAAGGGTTTCGCGCAGCGAATGGCCCGGCTTTCCCAGCCGGAAAGCATGAAGACCGGGCGCTACCAGTACGGGGTGGAGACGGTGGACGGGAACGATGCCTGGGCCCTGTTCTGCGCCAGCGGGGCAGGGGATACAGCCAAAGTCAGTGCCTTGCTCGAACGCGACCCGAGGCTGGTCAACGCCCAGCACTGGTACCAGTTCCCCGTTCACATGGCGGTGCGCGAGGGTCGCGCCAAGGTGGTGGAGCTGCTGCTGCGGGCGGGGGCCGATCCCGGGCAGTCGCGCTACACCGGCAACTCGTGGGACAAACTGCTTGCCGTGGCGGAGGAGCGCGGCTACCGGGAGGTGCGGGTGCTGCTGGCGGCGGCGATGCGCGAGCGCTTCGGCTACGATCCGGGGTTTGCCGCGCTGGCAGAGGCGATCAAGGATCGCGCCCGCGACCGGGTCGAGGCGCTGCTGGCCGGGCACCCCGGCTTCATCCGAACCGCGGACGCCCTGGGAAACGGGCCGCTGCACTGGGCGGCGCTGACGCGGCAGAACGACTTGGTGGATCTTTTTGTCTCCCGGGGAGCGGACCTCGAAGCCCGCCGCGCCGACGGCCAGACTCCGCTGCTGGTCTCCCTCAACGGCGACTACTGGTACCGGACCCGCGATCTGCCCCCGGAAGCCCCGCAGGACTCCTGGACGGTCACCCGCCACCTGTTGGAATGCGGCGCCGAGTACGCCCTGAGCATCGCCTGCGCCGCCGGCGACGAGGACCGCGTCGATGCGGTGCTGGCGGCCGATCCCGCCCAGGCCAGCGGCCTCGATGCCGGAAGGCGCAGCCCGCTCTCATGCGCGGCCCGCAACGGCCATACCCGGATCGTCGAACAACTGCTGGACCTGGGCGCCGATCCCAACCGGCCCGAGGAGCTGGCGCCGCGCGGCGGGGCCCTGTTCGGCGCTTCCGCGGGAAACCACCTGGAGACGGCGAGACTGCTGCTCGAACGCGGCGCCGATCCCAACGCCGGGGTCGACTCCTCCGGCACCTGCCTGACCATCGTCGAGCACAACCACGGAGAGAAGGGCGGTCCGATGCAGGCCCTGCTGCGCGGGCACGGAGCGGTGACCCCCTCCTATGCCATGGAGGACGCCGAGCTGGAACGTGCCCTGCGCGAGGGGGAGGAGGGGGTTGCGGACCCGCAGCTGCTGCATGAGGTGATGGGGCGCGACAATCCCGCCCTCATCCGCCTCTTCCTGGAAACCGTGCCGAATGCTGCAGAGCTTCTCCAGCTGACCGACATCTGGGGAGGCAACTACCCCTCCGATCCCGACACGATCCGCGCCCTGGCCGGCCGCGGCCTCGACCTCGACCGCCCCAACTGGATCGGCCGCACCTTCCTTCACGGCTGCGCGGAAAAGGGGGACGTCGACGCCGCCCGCGTCTTTCTGGAGGCGGGGGCCGACATCGAGGCGGTCGAGCTCGAGTACGGGGGCACGCCCCTGGCGGCCGCCGCGCGCGCGGGACAGGCGGAGATGGCGCGGTTCCTGCTGGAGCAGGGCGCCGACCCGGCCGCGCCTGCGGAGTCGCCCTGGGCGCAGCCGCTCCGCCGGGCCGAGGGGGCGGGGCACGAAGAAGTGGCGGCGCTTCTCAGGGAGGGGCTGAGCGGCCAGGAGACCGGCCCCCGATGAGAAAAGGATCCTTGCGGGAAGGAAGGGAATGGAAGACCAGATTGGTGCCATAATCGAGCGGGGGCCGGCGGACTGGCAGATCCTGCAGCAGGACGGGCGGGGGAAGGGGAGGATCGAGCTTGAGGGGAGGTGGAAGTTCGAGACCGCCGGGCAGGTGGAGGTGCGCCTGGTGCGGGAGGATACCGGGGCGGCGGTTGCAGCCGGCCTGGACTGGCAGGCCGTACCGACCGAAGAGGACGGCGCCTGGAAAGCGGTGTTGGAGAACATTCCGGCGGGTGGGCTGTACCGGCTGGAGACGCGGCTGCGGACCGCGGAGAACCCGGCCGGAGAATGGTCGCCCCGGGGCGACATGCGGCACTTCCTGGGAACGGGCGATCTGTGGGTGATCGCCGGGCAGAGCAACTCGGCCGGGTACGGCCGCGGCCCGTACGAGGACCCGCCCGAGCTGGGAGTGCACCTGTTCAGGAACAGCGAGCAGTGGGCGCTGGCCGCGCACCCGATGAACGAATCGACCGAAACCCGGCACGCGGTGAACCGGGAGGCGGCCAACCCGGGCCACTCCCCCTACCTGCAGTTCGCCCGCACCCTCAAACGAACGCTCTCGCACCCGGTCGGTCTGGTGCAGACGTCGCTGGGCGGCTCCCCTCTCAGCCGGTGGAACCCGGACGAGCCCGGGGCCGCGGACCTGTTCGACAACATGGTGCGGTGCGTGGAGAAGGCAGGGGGGAAGGTCCGGGGTATCGTGTGGTACCAGGGAGAGAGCGATACCGCCACCGATGCCGACGCCGCCAGTTATGCGCAGCGTTTCCGGCGGGCGCTCGCCGCCTGGCGGGAAGCCCTCGGGGACCCGGAGCTGCCGGTGCTCACCGTGCAGCTGAACCGCGTGTACCAACCCGCGGACCCGGATGCCGACCGGCGCTGGAGCCAGGTGCGCGAGGCGCAGCGGCAGGTTGCCAGGCAAACCCCGGGCGTAGGTGTGGTGCCGTCCCTCGACCTGCCGCTTTCGGACCAGATCCACACCAGCCCGGCGGGCAACATGCTCCTGGGGGAGCGGCTGGCGCAGGCGGCCCTGGGGCTGGCGTATGGCCGGCAGGTGGCCTGGAAGGCGCCGGACCTGGCCGTTGCCCGGCGGCGGGGAGACCGCGTCGAGCTGGAGTTTTCCTGCGTCGAGAGCCGCATGGACAGCATCGACGCGGAGGCCGACAGCTTCCGGGTCGAGGATGAGGCGGGCGAGGTGCCGGTGACGAAGGTGGTCTACCCGCAGGACCACCGCCTCGAGCTGATTCTGGAACGGCCCCTGCAAGGGGAGTCCCGGGTCCACGGCGGCTGCGGCAAGGACCCGGCCCCGGTGCCCGCGGACATGGAGCGCTTCCTGCCGATGCTGGGCTTCTGGGGAGCGGAGATCGTCTGAAAGGAGCGAACGCAGTGATACCATTGATCAGCACCCTGTGCAAGGGCCCGCTCGGCGTGGCCCAACTGCCGCGCCTGTGGTGGAAGAACCTCCTCCACCAGGCCGGGCAGCTCGACTCCGGGTACCCGTTCTGCAGCGGAGGCCTCGACAAGTACGTCCTCGAGGTGCTGCGCCTCGACCAGGACAGCACCCTGCAGTTCCTGTGGGACCAGCGCCCTTCCTACCTGCAGTTCGAGGAGTGGGCGATCGCCGAAGGCACCCGGGACAACGCCCGCATTGAACGCTGGAACAAGGCCCTGGCGCAGCGCCCCCACCATATCCCGGAAAAGATCGACGAGACCTACGGCGACATAGGCTGGCCGCAGGAGGAGGTGACCGAGGTGTCGGCGGTGCTGCTCAACTGCCTGCAGGACTGGAAGCTTTTCCACCGCCAGGTATTCGCCCCCGGCGCCGGGGGCCTGTCCGGGCCCGTGGCCCCCGTCCTCAGCAGCATCGACCGGGGCCCCCTGGGGATCTGCCAGCTGCCCCGCACCTGGCTCAAGACCTGCCTGCGCGCCAGGGGGCTGCTGCATCCCGACTACCCCGACTGCGCCGAGGGCAGCCTCGACCAGCGCTGCCTGCGGACCTTGCAGGTGGATGAGGACGCCGCCCTCGGGTTCCTCCGCGAGGAGCTGCCGGCCTACCTCGAATTCGAGGACTGGGTGCGGCGGGAAGGTGTCGTCGAGGAAGGAGCGGTGGCGGCCTTCAACCGCCGCCTGCTGGAGCGCGAGCACATCGCCGCCAAGCAGGAGGAAATCCACGCCGCCTTGCAGCGCCCCCCGACGTGGACTTCAGGAGTGCTGCTCAACCACCTGGAGGACTGGCATTACGCCCACCAGGGGCTGGCGGGAGGTTGAGCCGCTGAAAGGTTGTGGCCGCCACGCCGGGGAGATACAGGTTGGAACCTGTCTGCGGGTGGGGGCTTTGGCGGGGTGAGTGACGGGACCCTCACCGACCACCAGTTCGGCGGCCGGCGAGCAGTTGTTCCCGGTTTCGACTTCGCCGTCGACAGGCTCCACGCAGGCTCCGTAGTAGTAGGTCCCCCGGGAGGTGGGGGCTCTCAACCGGATCAGCTTGAAGCTGGTCCCCGGGGTGGTCAGACCGCGCAGCGGGCGCGCGGCGACCTCGGTGTCGTCGCCGGTGATCGTCGAGTCGGTCGACCGGTAGTAGTGCAGAGTCGTCGCCGGCGCCGGGGATTCGCCTCGGTTGTGGATCGCGACGGAAAGGGTGAAGTATTGTCCGGGAGCCGGGTCCGGGGGATTCAGGGAAGGGGTCTCGGCTA
>JAPOZF010000333.1 GCA_026706165.1 Gemmatimonadota bacterium | reverse complement strand
CTTTCCCCTGCGGACCTTCCCGGGCAAGGCAACCCGGTCCCTGCTCCTTTTGGCCCAGAACTCCGAGAAGCTTCCCGCGTATTGCACCAGCGTCGGATTCCGCACCTCCACGATGCGGTCGACGATGCGGTCGAGGAAATAGCGGTCGTGCGAAATGGCCAGGATGGTGCCGTCGAACTCTTCGAGGGCTTCCTCCACCTGCTCGCGCGAGTGGATGTCGAGGTGATTGGTCGGCTCGTCGAGCAGCAGGAGGTTGACGTCCGACACCTTCAGCTTGGCCAGCTGGATGCGGCTCTTTTCGCCGCCGCTCAGGGTCGCGACAGCGCGGTGGATGTCCTCGCGGCGGAACAGGTATTTCAGCAGGATGTGGAAGGCCTGGTCCTCCGTCATCGGCGCCGCCTCCCTGATCTCCTCGACCAGGCTGTTGGCGGGGTTCAGGGTTTCGTGCTCCTGCGAATAGTACCCGACCTCGATCCGCGGTCCGATCCGTACGACGGGGTTTTCCCAGGACCCACATTCGACGATGTCGCGGAAGATCGTCGATTTCCCGGAGCCGTTCGGGCCGAGCAACCCGACCCGTTCGCCCGATGACAGGTGCAGGTCGACCGAATCGAACAACACCTTTTCGCCAAATGCCTTCGAATACCCCCGCAGCTCGAGGGCGATTTTCCCCGCCCGCTCCGCTGCCCCGAGGCGGGGCTGGATTCTTCCCTCCCCGAGGTTCGGCCGCTCGATCCTCTCCATGCGGTCGAGCATCTTCTGCCGGCTCCGCGCCTGCCTGGCGTGCCGCACGTCCTCCGTCATCTTCGCCCACAGGGCGAACCTCCTGATCATCGCCTCGAGCCGGCGGATTTCCTTCTGCTGGTCGTCGAAAGCCGCCTTCTGTTTTAGCGATTCCCTGAGCTTTTCCACGCGGTAGGCGGAGTAGTTCCCCTTGTACCGGGCAACCCTCCCGTTCTCGATTTCGAGGATGCGATCGACGACGCGGTCGAGGAGGTACCTGTTGTGGGAGACGAGGAGCACGGTTTTTTCGTACGTCCGGAGAAACCCTTCCAGCCACTCCAGCCCCTCGAAGTCGAGGTGATTCCCCGGCTCGTCGAGAAGCAGGATGTCCGGTTCCTCCAGCAGGATCCTCGCGAGGGCTACGGCGTTCTTCTCCCCGCCGCTGAGCGAACTCAACGACCGCTGCCGCATCGAGGTCATCTGCAATCCCTCGAGAACGGCGTCGACCTTGTGCTCGAAGCTGTAGCCGCCAAGCTGCTCCAACCGGGCAGAGACGCGGCTGTATTCGGCCAGCACGGCTTCTTCTTCCTCGGCCGGTGCGGATTCCAGGCGCTGTTCCAGGGATTTCAGCTGCCGCGATATCCCCGAGATCTCGGAAAAAGCTTCGAGAAGCTCCTCGTCCACGGTTCGCCCCTCGTCGTACGCCGGCTCCTGCGCCAGGTACCCGACCCGGCTTCCCCCCGGTCTGGTGATCACTCCGGATGAAGGATCTTCGATGCCGGCGATCATCTTCAGCAGCGTCGTCTTCCCGCACCCGTTTCCCCCGATCAGGCCGACCTTCTCACCCCGGCTCAGCTTGAAGCTCACCCCGTCGAGCAACAGCTCGATATCGAAGCGCTTGCAGACGTTGTTTACATCGAGGACTGTCATGTTTCTTCCTGCAGCAACTTCACCGCGAACCTGGTTCGGTCAACTTGATCGGGAGCCGCCGAGTCTGGCGGCGATGGCGTCGATTCCGCTTCCGTCCAGAGGTTCCCGTTTCTCTTGTCCTACCCTGTCCATCAGCTGCTCGCTGATGACGACGGGCGCCCCTCCGCGAACGGCGATGCACATGCCGTCGCTCGGCCGGCAGTCGATTTGGTGGGTGCCGTCGTCGTTCTCGACCACGAGGGTGGCGTAGAACACCCACTCTCGATAATCCGATATACGCAGCTCGACCGGCTTTGCATGCATACTCTGCATCAGGGCGGTTGTAAGGTCGTGGGCAAGGGGGCGAGGGAGTGAGATCCCCCTGAGACCCATCACAAGGGAAATGACCAGGGCTTCCTCAGCGATCAGGATCGGCAACATCCGCTCGCCGTCCTCCTCTTCCAACAGGACGAGGTAACTCTCGACCTCCCGGCCATCGTCGAGTTGATGGGTGTGCTTGCGGATATCTCCGATGGCCAGGGTCATGAACGCCTCCGCTGCGCCGGGCCCGGCGGCATCCTGAATTGCCGCTTCGAGCTCCTGCCAGCTCCGGAAACCCTGCTCCCGCGCGATCACGAGCCGGGCGTCCAGCAGGGAGAACTTCGCGCCGAGGATCTCCGGGTCGGAGGCCTCGGCAAGGCGGGAGATACCCAGCCGCAGCCGGGGGATGGCCGCGGCCTCCCCGGATTTGTGCGCCTTCAGGAGGCTCTTGGCCTGCTTCCTGAGCTGTTCGAGATTGGGGCGCGGGGGGAGGAGAGATTGAGAGGACATACGGTACCCCTTTCGTGCGCCTGGCGTCTGCGTCAGCAGGCAAAAAGGGGTCGCAAAATCAGGACTGGGGAGATGGGCTTGGCCCTTTCGCGGACTTGGGGGCTCTCTCCCGAGCTCGAAGGGAAGAAACGATTTCAGGGACAACAGACGCAACTCCGAGTGAAATCCGGCCTCTGTTTCTTTCGCGACCATGTGCGGGAAGGAACGGCGCAGCCCCCATTCAACGGACAGCCCGAGGTGTTCGGGACACCCGGGGACACCGCGGACCACCAAGTTTTTGAGTGAAGCAATTGGCCGGATATCGAAAAGGAAGAGGTGGCAAACCCCCGCGGCGCACGGTGCCCCGACGCAAGAGCGGGGGCAGACCGGCCGCGGCAAGGGGCAAGCGTAAGAAGCAGTCAGCGCAGTCAGCCGGCCGCAGGAAGGCCCCCGCCAGGTCCGCCCCGGCGGCCGCGTACCTCGCAAAGGCTATCGACGATCTCGACCTGCCCGGAGACTTCCCGGAGGAGGCGCTGGCGCAGGCCGGCGCGTTCCCCGAGGTCGACCCGGAAAAAGCGCTGGCCCGCGGAAGGCGCCGCGACCTGCGCTCGCGCATCCACGTCACCATCGACGGGGAGGACGCGCGGGACTTCGACGATGCGGTGTCGGCCGAGAAGCAGGGGGACGGCTACAGGGTCTGGGTGTCGATCGCCGACGTCGCCGGATACGTCAAGGCGCGCAGCCCCCTCGACCGGGAGGCGCTGCTGCGCGGCACCAGCGTCTACCTGCCGGGGCGCGTCCTGCCGATGCTTCCAGAACGGCTGTCGAACGGGCTGTGCTCGCTCCTTCCCGGGGAACCGCGGCTGACCGTGACCTGCGAAATGGTGGTCGACGGCGACGGCAGGCGCCGCAGCATCGAGATCTACCCCTCCCTGATCCGCAGCGCCGCGCGCCTCACCTACACCCAGGTGCAGTCGCAGATCGACGGCGCCCCGGACGCCGTTCCCGAACCGGTAACATCAGTGGTGAAGGACTGCATCGAGGCCTCGCGGCTGCTGCGCCGCCGGCGCTTGGAGAAAGGCTCCCTCGATCTCGAGATCCCCGATCCGGAGGTCCTGTTCGACAAGGGGGGGAACCCCGTCGACGTCGTGGCCCGCGAACCGCTGTCGGCTCACCAGGTCATCGAGGACCTGATGGTCGCGGCCAACGAGTCGGTCGCCGAGCACCTGCTCGACCGCGGTCTCGAGGGGGTCTACCGGGTGCATCCGCCGCCGCCGCGGGAGAAGTGGCAGCTGATGGCCGCCTGGGCAAAGCGCTTCGGACACCCGGTGAGGACCGGCAAGGAGAACAGCCCGAAAGCGGTAGCCGGGCTGCTCGCCAGGCTCAAGCAGTCGCGGCAGTCCGAGAGCGGGCAGATGCTGCTGCTGCGCTCCCTGAGCCAGGCCTTCTACTCCGACCGGGTCGACCTCCACTTCGGACTGGCCTCGGAAGCCTACGCCCACTTCACCTCGCCGATTCGCCGCTACCCCGACCTGCTCGTTCACCGCGCGCTCTGGAATCACTGGCTGAAGAAGCCCGTGTTGCGCCGGCTCGAGGCCGCGGCGGAGAGCTCCTCCGAGACGGAGCGGCGCGCCATCGAGGCGGAGCGGGAGATCGTCCAGGTCGCCGCCTGCCTCGTCGCCCGCGGGCGCCTGGGTGAGGTGATGCCCGCCAGGGTGACCGGCGTTCATGCCGCGGGACTGTTCGTCCGGCCCGAAGAGCTGTTCGCCGAAGGCCTGGTGCCGGTCCGCACTCTCGGCGAGCGCAGCGGCGACTACTTCGAGGTCTGGGAGGAGGCGCAGGCCCTGGTGGGCCGCCGCACGCGGATTGCCTATACCCTCGGCGACCGGCTGACCGTGCGCCTTGTGGAGGTCGACCTGGAGGAGCGGCGCATCAACTTCGAGGCGGCCGCGCCGGAGCCACAAAGCCGGGGGAAGTCAGCGGCAGCCGGGAAAGGAGCCGGCCGGCGGAAAGCGGCCCGGACCAAGGGTGCCGGAAAGGGCGGCGGGAAGAAACGATAACCCCTGAGGACGGGTCCAACCCCTGGCTCATCATGGACCTTGAAGGGTTTCGGGAACCAGTGGGAAGTTCAACCAGCCTGCCTGATACAGGAGAAATGAAGCAGCATGAGCACGCGATTCGACGAAGCGGTAACCGCCGTCATTACCGGGGACGCGGCCGCACTGAAGAAACTGCTGCAGGAAGACCCCGGCCTGATCGAAGCCCGCGCCCCGTCCGAGCACCGGTCGACCCTCCTGCACTACGTGGGCGCCAACGGCATCGAGGACGAGCTGCAGAAAACGCCGCCGAACGCCGTGGAGATAACCCGGATCCTGCTCGAGGCCGGGGCCAAGGTCGACGCCCTCGCGGAGACCTATGGCGGCGGCACGAACCAGACGACGCTCTACCTGCTCGTTTCGAGCTGCCACCCTGCCGAAGCGGGGCTGCAGCCGGCGCTGGTGAAGGTCCTGTGCGATGCCGGAGCGGCCGTGAACGGCGTGGCCGACGACGGCGCGCCGCTGGCGACCGCCCTGATGTTCAGCTACACCAAGTCCGTCGACATGCTGGTTAAGTGCGGGGCCCGCATCGACAACCTGCTGTTCGCCGCCGGCGCCGGAGACCTCGACAGGGTGCGGTCATGGTTCGGCTCCGACGGCCGGCTCGATCCCGCCGCGGTTTACGACGGCCCGCATTTTCCCATCGCCAGGGACGGGAAGGAACTGGTGGAGCAGGCGTTCGGTCTGGCCTGCTACCAC
>JAPOZF010000211.1:547-5239 GCA_026706165.1 Gemmatimonadota bacterium | reverse complement strand
CGATCAGGATAAAGATGAGGAAAAGGCCGACGATGCCGGTTTGGAGGCGCTCGAGCAGCGCGTAGCTCTTCGCCATCGTCATGGTGATGGCGGCGGCGACAAAGGCGGTTCCCCAGACGCGCGGATCCCCCCACACCCGTTGTTCTCCGAGATCGAATATCCAGACGGTGAGGCCGCCGAGCATCTTCGGAAGCCCCGACAACCACAGTGGAAAGCAGAGCAGGGTACCGACCGCCAAGACCCACACTGCCCAGCCGCCGGGGCCCGGCAGGTGCTTCCAGCGCTCGATCGGATGCTCCCCGGTCAGCGTTATGTAGCGGGCGGCGCTGTAGACCTGGACGAATTTCATGATGCCGCCCCCGACGAAGCACCACAGCAACGCGTATCCGAACACCGCCCCGCCGCGAGAGGCGAAAACCGTCTCTCCGCTGCCGATGGTGACCGATGCGATTATCGCTCCCGGTCCGAAGTACTTCATGCATGCCCAGAGGCCGCCGCGGCGTAGGTTTTCAGGCGGCTCGGGATAACTCAGGGGCTGGGACATTCTCGAAGTTCGGTGTCGGCGGACGGCGACCGGAGGGATGGTCCTGCAACGGTCCATATGGTGAAACAGGCGTCCATAATACCAGAGCCCCAACGGGGTGTCAATCGCCCTTTGTCCCTGAAACCGGCAGCCGTCGACAGCCATTCTCCCTCACCACGGCGGTTGACATTTCAGGACCCGGCGCTTTAACGTAAAGATCTGAAGCAGCGCAGGATCAGCTCCGCTTTTCATTCGACGGGGGACCCCTCTCACGGCTTCGGTTGTCAGCCGCGACTGAAAGGCGACCCAACTCCACTGCAGGACCAGGGGAGACATTCCCATGAGTGAACCGAAAACCTGGAAAGAGCAACTCGGGGATCGAATTCCGGAGGCGCTCGGTACTGAAATCGACCAGTTCGAAACCCAGCTCGAACTGCGCAGGCAGGACAAGATAGACGAGGTGATCTTTGCCGAAACCCGCCTGCGGCGCGGGGTCTACGGCCAACGCTACGACAACGGGCAGCGCTTCGACGGTTCTCAGACCCAGGACCTCTCCTATCCCGAGGAAAAGACCAAGGGCCCCAACACCGTTTGGCACGCCCCCGGCATGCAGCGCATCAAGATCCCCTACGGCGGGTTGGATACCGAGCAGATGGACATGCTCGCCGACACCGCGGAGGAATACTCCGACGCGATCTGCCACATAACGACCCGGCAGGACGTGCAGCTCCACTACGTTCACATCGACGATACCATCGACCTCATGCGGCGTCTCGCTTCGGTTGGAATCACGACGCGGGAGGCGTGCGGAAACTCGGTGCGCAACGTTACCGCATGCCCCCTGTCCGGAGTGTGCCGCACGGAAGCATTCGACGTGACCCCGTATGCGAATGCCCTGTCGAAGTTCCTCCTCGGCCACCCGGACGTTCAGGATTTCGGCCGCAAATTCAAACCGGCCCTGTCGGGATGCAAACATGAGGCCTGCGGGCTGACGAACCTCCACGACCTGGGGGGGATAGCGGTTACGAGGGTCGTCGACGGCGTCGAGAAACGCGGTTTCGAGCTGTACGTCGGGGGAGGCCTGGGGGCGGTTCCCCACCAGGCGAAGCTGTTCGACGATTTCCTTCCCGTCGAGGAGCTGCTGCCGACTGCCCAGGCGATCTCGCGCGTGTTTGCGCGCCTGGGGGAAAAGAACAACCGCGCCCGGGCGCGCATAAAGTTCCTCGTTGCCAAGCTGGGCATCGACGAGTTCAAGCGCATCGTGGCGGAGGAGCGCAAGACGCTGCCGCATGACCCGCGCTGGAGCGAGTATATCGAGGACATGCACTCGCACGACGAACAGGGGCTGAAGCCGGGGGCTGCACTCAACGGCGCCGAGGCCCCCGAAGGTTTTTCCGAATGGCACGAGACCAACGTCTACCAGCAGCGGCAACCGGGGTATGCCGTCGCCACCGTCTACCTTCCTCTCGGGGACATTACCTCCAACCAGCTGCGGGGCCTGGCCGACATCTGCCGCCGCTACGTCAAGGACACGGTGCGAACCACTGTCGAGCAGAACATCGTGCTCCGCTGGGTCCGCGAGGCGGACCTTCCCGCCCTTTACGGCGAGCTGAGGGCACTAGGGCTGCACGGCCGCGGCGCCGGCACGGTGGTCGACGTGACCGCCTGCCCTGGCACCGACACCTGCAAACTGGGGATCGCTTCGTCTCGCGGCCTGGCGGGCGAGCTGCGCAAGCGGCTTGCCGAGAATTACCACAACCTCGACGAAGCGGTTAAGGACCTGCACATAAAGATCAGCGGCTGCTTCAACGCCTGCGGACAGCACCATACCGCCGATCTCGGGTTCTACGGCATCAGCCGCAAGATCGGCGGCATCACCGTGCCTCACTTCCAGGTTGTGCTCGGAGGCATGTGGAGGGAGAACGCCGGTGCCTTCGGACTCCCCATGGTCGCGATCCCCTCGAAGAACGTGCCCACCGTCGTCACGCGGCTGACCGAGCGCTACGTGCAGGACCGGGAAAAGGGCGAGAGCTTCCAGTCCTTCATCGGCCGCCGGGGCAAGAGAGAAATCAAGGAGATGCTCGAGGACCTGACCCCGGTGCCGGCGTACGAACAGGATTCCTCCTTCTACCGCGACTGGGGAGACACCCGGGAATTCACCACCGGCGACATGGGCAAGGGGGAGTGCGCAGGCGAAGTGGTGCCCCTGGCCTATTTCGAACTCTCCGCCTGCGAGCGGGAATTGTTCGAAGCCCACATCCATCACGACGACGGCGATTTCGAAAAGGCCTACGGCACTGCCTTCAGGTCCATGGTTCACGCCGCCAGGGCACTGGTAAAAAGCCAGTGGCTCGACGTCCCTGAAGACGCCGATGTCGTCGTCGAAGAGTTCCGCAAACGCTTCGTCGATACCGAACTGTTCTTCGACACCTACGCAAAGGACAAGTTCGCGCGCTACCTGCTGCGCATGCATGAAGCGCCCGCAAAGGAAATCCGCGAGGAAATTTCCTTCAGGGCCATCGAAGAAGCAGGGCTCTTCATCGAGGCCGTGTACGCCTGCTACGACCGCAGCACCACCGCCGAGACGGTGTAGGCAGAAATGGATCTGCAGCGCATCGAAATCAAGTTCTATCTCGAGGATGAATCCTCGATAAGCGCCGAAGATGCCTTCCGCGTCTTCAACGCCTGGATCCCGGAGACGAGCGCCGAAACCCTGGTCGACGTCGCCGACTACAGCCATGTTCCGGACGGACCCGGCACGCTGCTTGTCGGGCACGAGCACAACTACGCTCTCGACCGCACCGACCGCCGCTTCGGGCTGTACTGCTCCCGCAAGAGAGAAGTCGACGGAGAAATCGAGGACCGCCTTCGCTCCGTCCTGGTGACCGCACTTCAGGCATGCCGAAGGCTGGAACGGGAGTCGGAATTCGCGGGGAAGCTGCGCTTTCGCGGTGACGAGCTGTTGTTGACTGTCAACGACCGGCTCAACGCACCCAACACCGAGGAAACGGCTGCGGTGCTGGAACCGCATTTCCGCTCCGTTCTCGGCAGCATGTATACGGGGGCGGAGGTTTCCATCGCCCGCGATCCCGACCCCGGGCAGCGCTTCAACCTGCGGGTCGAGGTTGCCGGAGATTTCGACGTCGACACGTTGCTTGAAAACGTTCGCCGCGCCTGATACGGCCCATTCGCCGTTTTGAAACTCCTCAATGGTTTGCCCTTCCACGGTGACCCTGCGGCCGGCGAATCCCGGTAACCGCCCTGTCCTGAGCGGCTGGATATGGCGCCTGTTTGCGTTTTCTTGACAGTTCTTTTTGCCGTCTGTATATACGGACTGTGCAGTGTTTTTTCGTCGCGGGAGGGAAATTTGACAGTAGCAGGAGGGAATAAATGACGTACGTCATCGCCGAGCCGTGCATCGATGTAAAAGACAAGGCCTGTGTCGAGGTTTGTCCCGTCGATTGCATCCATCCCACGGACGGTGAGGGTGTCAACATGCTCTACATCGACCCGGACGAGTGCATCGACTGCGGGGCCTGCGAGCCGGAGTGCCCGGTAGAAGCGATCTTCGCCGAGGAAGATCTCCCCGAAGAGTGGAACAGCTATATCGAGATCAACGCCAACTATTTCAAGGACAAGTAGCCTTTGACGAGTTGGTCGAACGAAGGGCGGTGACAAGTTGCCACCGCCCTTTTTCGTGCCTGCCGGCCCCGGCCATTACCCCGAAGGACGGGGGACGAGCCCCGGTGATTTCCGCGGGGCCGGCCGTGTTGACGCCTTCGGCAACCGGCGTCTATCTTTCCCGGCTTGTCGCACAACTCCACACGAAACGCCTCGGGAGCGGCGTCTCAGACGACCATGGCGCAAAAGCAGAAAAGTAAAGCCGCCCGGAAAAGGAAGACGGCCAAGTCGCCGATGAAAAAAGGCGGAAACTCGAAAAGTCCCACCCCCGCCATTCCGGGCTCCGGTTCCCCCCGCCCGGGGAAAACAGCGAAGATCGGATCCGGATTGACATGGTCGATGTATCGGAAGATGTGGGAGATCCGCAAGTTCGAGGAACATGTATGGGACGTGTACACCCGCGGCCTGATGCCGGGGCTCGCGCATCTGTACATAGGGGAAGAGGGTGTCGCAGTTGGCGCCTGTTCGGCTCTTGGCGAGGATGACTC
>JAPOZF010000211.1:0-537 GCA_026706165.1 Gemmatimonadota bacterium | reverse complement strand
TGGCAAAGGGAGCGGCCCTCGACCGGATGATGGCCGAGATCATGGGCAAGGAAGCCGGATACTGCCGCGGCAAGGGGGGCTCGATGCACATCGCCGACTTCTCCGGAGGCAACCTCGGGGCCAACGGCATTGTCGGGGGCAGCTTCGGAATCGCCACCGGTGCCGCCCTTTCCGCCAAGATGCGCGGGTCGGGCCAGGTTGCCGTCTGTTTCTTCGGCGACGGAGCCGCGAATCAAGGCATCCTTCTCGAGACCGTGAACATGGCCGTCATCTGGAGCCTGCCGGTGATCTACATCTGCGAAAACAACCAGTACGGCGAGCATACCCCGTTCGAAAAGGTCACCGGAGTCGATCAGATAGTGAAGCGGGCCGCCGGACTCGGTCTGGAGGGTGTCCGGCTGGACGGCTCCGATGTCGTCGAAATGTACACCGGAGTTTCCGAGGCAGTGGAGAAAGCGCGCAGCGGCAACGGCCCGACCTTCATCGAAGCCGACACCTACCGGTATCGAGGACATCACGTCGGCGACGCAGCCGGGT
>JAPOZF010000130.1 GCA_026706165.1 Gemmatimonadota bacterium | reverse complement strand
GACGCCCTTCCGCCGCATCTCGGTGTGGATGACATCGGGGATGATCCGCTGCTCGTAGTCTTCAAGGGTCAGGGTGAAGCGGGCGGTGCGGTCGGGGGTTGCGAGCCCGTCGGCCACGAAGTCGAACTGGAGGGTCTTGGTCTGGCCGGAGAAGTTGGTCACCGTCAGCTCGCTTGTGAACTCTCCCGTTTCGACGATCACCGGCAGGGTGTGGCGCAGGGTCCCCGACAATGAACTCCGCGTGACCGGAAAGACGAAGGAGCCGTCGGAGTTGGATTGATCGTTGATGACCCCGTAGGCGTAGAAAGGGGCGTCGCCGTCGGACCGGTATACGGAAACGTGGCCGTTTCGGACACTGCCGAGCACCCCGGTAAACTGATGGAATCCGCCCGGCTCGAGCGTCACCTCCTCCAGTGCCTCACCAGCCGTAGCGGGCCGGTCTCCCGAGAAGACAGCGGTATTGAGGGTAATGGGTCCGTCTTCAGGGGCCCCCATGTGCTGGAGGGCGAGGTTCGAGCGGTCCCGGCTGTTCTGGCGCAGCCCGCAGAGATAGACCTCCTCGTGGAATCCGGCTTCGGCCGCAATCCCCGGATAGGCGAGCCCGGCCCGTCCTTCGGGCACCCGGGTCGTGGTCCGGACCACCGTTCCCACCCCGACAGAGCCCCGTGCTTCCACCGCCAGGGTGCCGATACGGTTGCCCGACCCCCTCACAGGCACGCCCAGCCGCCTCAGATAGGAGAGGGCGTCGCGGGCGATCTTCTGCTGCCTTGGCGCGAGGGTGTCAGAGGCCCTGCCGCTGCCCCCGCCGGCATGGGCCGTGTAGGTGAAGTCGAGCCGGGCCGCCCGGCTCCCCCGGTTGGTCAGGATCAGCTCGGAGGTAAAGAAGGAGTCCCTGCGGCCCTCGGCGCTCAGGACGGCCGGGATAAAGGAGCGGGAGGAAAACCTCGAGGCCAGCACGTTGATGGTCCCTGAGGCGGCCGGGAGCGCGTTATTGGTTTCGCTTCTTTCAGCCACCCGGTCGAGATCGTCCACGACCGCTCCCAAGGTGTAGCGGCCCGGGGGGGTCTCGAGGGGGACGGGAAAGGCCCGACGGCAGCTCGCCGTCTCTCCCGCCTCGAGCCCCTCCTCGTAGGTGCAGGCGGCAAACCAGGTGTCATCGGCTGTGATCTCGGGGTCTTCCGAAAGATAGAAGCCCAGTCGGAAGGGGCCGGCATCCACGGAGCCCTGGTTGCGGACGGAGGCGCTGAGCGCAGCCTCGCTGCCTGCGGTCGCCGTCCGGGGGCCTGTGAGCGAGGTGGTGACCAGGTCGGGGTGGTCGGACCCCAGCGGTTCGAACACGGCGGTGACCCTTCTGGTAGCATCCATTGCAACGATGCAGCGGTTCCCCTCCTCTTCATCGCATCCCCGCCAGAGGGTAAAGCGGTAGCCGGGATAGGGGCTCGCCGTCAGCGCGAGACGGGTGCCGGAGGCATAGGACATCTGGGGCAGTATGGCATCCAGGGCGGCATCGACCTGGATGCGGGGCCGGATGAGATCGTTTCGGGAGTCGGTGACGGGGACGCCGGTCTGGGAAAGGACCGAGAGCAGATCGGGCACCGAGGCCGCGGGGGCCTTGGACTTCAAAACGGCCCAGGCGCCAGCGACGTGCGGGGCGGCCATGGAGGTGCCCTTGAACTCGTCAAACCCCTCCGCGGGGACCGAGGTGTAGATTCCCCGTCCCGGGGCCAGCAGGTCGAGTTGCGGCGAGCTGTTCGAGAATCTCGAGACCGCCTCGGGGGTGGTGTCGCCGTCGACCGACCCCACGCTGATGACCCCGGAGATGCAGCCGGGAAAATCGATCCGGGTGTCGGAGCCGCCGTTGCCCGAGGTGCCGATGGGGGCGATCCCGGCCGCGCGAAGGTTGTCCATGGCGGCCTTGACGGCCGGGTAGTCGGCGTCGCAGTCCTCCGGGTGGGCGACGACACCACCGAAGCTCATGTTGGCTGCAGCGATCTCGTAGCCGGCGGTGAGCTCGAGGACGCGCTCAAGCCCGGCCAGCCAGTCGCTGTTGGTGGACTCGATGCAGTCTGACCCACACTGCGCGAAGACCTGGATGGCGATGATGCGGGCGTCTCGGGCGACGCCGGAAAACTCTCCCCCCCGGCCGGCCGCGACCCCGGCCACGGCGGTGGCGTGAAAGCAGTTGCTGAACTCCGGCGGGCAGGGCGCCCCCGAACCCGGGAGGATCGATTCTCTGGCTCCCCCCGGGCAAAAAGAGGTCCCACTGCCGCCCCCCGAGTAGCAGGCTTCAGAGACCACCTTCCCCGCCAGGAAAGGGTGATTGCCGTCGACGCCGGTATCGAGGACGGCGATCGTCTGGCCGGCGCCGGCGTAGCCCTGGCTCCAGGCCTGGGGGCCCCCGATCAGGGCGGTGCTTTGGGCCAGAGACGGGGTGACGGTGACTTCCTCCTCGATCGTGACGACCTCGGGGTCAGCGGCCAGGGCCTCAAGCGCCCGCCGGTCCACCTCCATGGCCACATAGGGCATGAACTTGAAGTCCCGGATGGAAGAGACATTGTGGGGGCGCATGCGGACCGAGAGGGCCTGCTGGGCCCGGGCGATCGGGGCCGGCCGCTCCCTGGGGCCCGGGGCCCTGAGAGCGGCCACGCTGGATTGCTCGCCCTCGGTCTGCAGCCCCACGATCACGCGGACCCGGTCCTCGGAGTGAACCCGGGCCCGCAACGCCGAAAAGACCCGCTCCCGGCGGGCCCTCTCAACCGGCTCTCCCCCGAGTTTCAACCTTCCGCCAGGGGTGTCTCGGCCGGTCGGCAGGCTGCTGATGCCGGCGGTTGACTCGCCGCAGTTGGGAGCGCGGTTCGGGTCCAGGGTGCCCCCGCCCCGGGGCGAAATCCTGGTGGCGAGCGGGGTACAGTCGCCGCCCACGATCAGGGTCCGGGTGTAGTCGTTGTCGGATTCATCACTCTCTGGAACCGCGCCTCCCCCGTCGGCCACAATTCGCAGGGTATGGGTGCCGGGGGCGAGCCTTCGGATCAGGTAGTCCTCCCGGAACCGGTAGGCCCGGGGGGCGAGCCCCGCGGGGGCGTCGAAGCTGTCCCACAATGCCCCGTCGAGATAGAGGTCGATCCGGAAGGGATCCCTGACGGGAGAGCCGCCGGAGTTGATGACGGCGAAATCGACATAGAGCGAGTCGGTCGAGGTCAGTCTGCGGGCGTTGAGATGGTCGCCCTGCCGGGTCGAGACCACGATGGCTTCCGACCAGCCCTCGGGCTGATAGGGCTTGAGGTTGGGCGGGCCGCCCTGGGTGAGGGAGGAGCCGGGTGAGGCGAGGGCGAGCAGCACTGCCGCCATCCAGACTGCCGCCTGCAGGCCGGTTTTAGTGGTCATAGATCGTTCTTTTTGAATTGCAGGGATCATGGGCCGGAACCTCCGGGGAGGCTCTCGATCCCGAATTGCGCTCTCGGGCCTGAGTCCTTTGAGCTGATGGCGGTCACGGCCAGCCGGAAGGAGCTTCGCGTCCCCGGGACGTTGAGGCAGGCTTCAATCACCAGGGGCCGGTTCCAGCGCCCCAGCGAAAGAACCCGCTGGGCGCCACTGATCTCAAGGGGGGGCAAGACGCGCAGGAACGTCCCCGTCAGGTCGAAGGCCCGCAAGTTGAGTGTCGTTTCGGGCGGAGCGGGGTGATTGGGCTCGGCTGTCGCCACAGATAGCACCAGGTCGCGTCCGTTGCCGAACACGCCTGTCAGGACCCGGCAGTCCCCGTCTCCGAGCCACTCTTCGGGCGGCTGGCTCGGCAGCGACACCAACTCCTCGATCTCGCCGCTCGTTGGGTCCTCCATCAGGATGCGCCCCTCGACCTCGAGGGAGGAGTCGCTGCAGGGAGAGCGGGTGAAGAGGTGGACCGCCCCGAATCGGGCCCCCTCTCCTTCTGGGGCCTCAAGGGTCAGGATCCGGGCGCCGCCTCTCGGAACGGTGGTGCGGAGAAGGTTTCCCTCGGGGAAGCGGTTGTTAAACGACACCGGTCCGGTCGGACCGGTCCCCTGGCCGAACAGAACCGCCGCTTCGCAGTTCCGCGCCCCGGGGTCCCGGTTGGTGAGGACCACTTCGGTCCGGGCTACGCTCCCCCTCAGGGGGCCGGCGACGGCGTGGGGGAGGACGGTCGCCGTCCAGCAGCGCGCCCCGCCCCAAAGGGAGAAACAGAAGGGGGTCTCATGTTGCGGGTCGGTATCGGAAACCGTGACGGTGTGGACGGCGCCCTCGGCGGGACGCCAGACGAGGCTTTCGCTATCCAGGTAGGGGGCATCTGGGCCGGAGCCGTCTGAGCGGCGGATGCCGATCTCGGAGTAGGTGCCCAAGGTCAACACGACGGTTCTCGCCCCCTGGGTGCCGGCCTGCTCGGGCAGGGTGAAGCTAATCTCCCGGCGGATCTCCCCGGCTGGAATCAGCAGGCCACTTTCAGGCGAAGGCGAGAGGCCCTCCAGCCCCCCCTGGGTCCGGCCGAGGCCTACCGTGTACTGCACACGGATCGCCACCGGCGAGGGCTCGTGCAGGCTAACGCCCACCCGGACGGTGGCGCCTTCCGGAACCTGCTGCCCGACCGACTCGAAGGTCAGGCGGGGCGTTCCACCGAGAAACAGGCCTCCTCCAGTAAGTACGTTCTCGAATATGTAATAATCGTCCCCCAGCGTGTCGAGCACGTCGTCGAAGATCCCCGGGGGCAGTCGTCCCAGAGGGTTGTGATAGAGGGCCAGCTCATTTAGTGAATCGAGTCCGTCAAAAACGCCTTCAGGCAACTCGGTCAGGGCGTTTCTGTGCAGGTATAACGAGTCGAGCGATCTCAGTCCGCGAAAGATCCCCGGGGGCAGTTCTGACAGGCCGTTGCTGGCCATCCAGAGTATTTTCAGGGAATCCAGGCCACGAAAGATCCCCCGGGGCAGTTCCTGCAGGGAATTTCTAGTGAGGAACAGTTTTTCCAGGGAATTGAGCCCATGATAGATCCCCTCGGGCAATGTATCCAGGGAGGAGTTGTAGCTTGAATCCAGCGATTCCAGCCGGCTCAGACCTTGGAAGATTCCCTCGGGCAGAGAGGTCAGAGAGTTGCCGCTGAAATCCAGGCGTTCCAGTTTACCAAGCCCTTGGAAGATGTTCTCGGGCAAGGTGGTCAGGGCGTTTTCGTACAGTTGCAAAGAGATCAGGTTGTCCAATCCCTGAAAAATGCCCTCGGGCAAGGGGGTCAGGGCATTTTCATT
>JAPOZF010000567.1:4556-5262 GCA_026706165.1 Gemmatimonadota bacterium | reverse complement strand
AGGCGGAGTGCGATTTGTTGAACCCGTACCCTGAAAACACCTCGACGTCCTCCCACACCTTTCCGGCGACCTTCGGCGGCACGCCGTTGGCCTGCGCCCCCTCGAGGAAGTCGTGGCGGTATTTCTCCATGACGTCGGCGAGCTTCTTGCCCATCGCCTTGCGGATGCCGTCGGCCTGGCCGAGGGTGAAGCCGGCCATGTCGCCCGCGATCCGCTGCACCTGCTCCTGGTAGGTGATGACGCCGTAGGTCTCCTCGAGGATCGGCTCGAGCAGCGGGTGGTCGTACTCGACTGCCTGCTCCCCCTGCTTGCGGGCGATGAAATCGGGAATGCGCTGCATCGGTCCGGGGCGGTACAGCGCGTTCATGGCGATCACGTCCTCGATCTTGTCCGGCTTGAGCTGCACGAGGTACTCGCGCATGCCGGCGTGCTCGAACTGGAACACCCCGATGGTGTCCCCCCTGCTGAACAGGTCGAAGGTCGCCGCGTCGTCCCGGGGGATCGCCGAGAGGTCGAAGCCGGGCTCGCGCAGCTGGATAAGGCGCTCCGCCTCGTCCATCAGCGACAGCTCCTTGAGCCCGAGGATGTCCATCTTGAGGAGGCCGACCGACATGCAGGTCTCGCCGTCGAACTGGGTGGTGACGGTGCCGTCCTTCGGAGCGCGGTAGAGGGGCACGTAATCGGTCAGCTCGGCCAGGGCGGGGCC
>JAPOZF010000567.1:3526-4546 GCA_026706165.1 Gemmatimonadota bacterium | reverse complement strand
GAGGACGGCGCAGGCGTGGGCGGAGGCGTGGCGCGCCATGCCCTCGAGCTTGCGGGAGTACTCGATCAGCCTGCCTTCCTCGCCGGGGGCTTCGCCGAGCTGCTGCAGCTCCGGGACCCGTTCGATGGCGCTGTCCAGGGTGATCTTGAGCTCGTTAGGGATCAGCTTGGCGATGCGGTCGACCTCGCCGAACGGCATGCCGAGAACGCGCCCGACGTCGCGCACCACCGCCTTGGCCCCCATCGTCCCGAAGGTGATCACCTGCGATACGTTCCGTTCTCCGTACTTGTCGACGATGTAGCGGACGACCTTGTCGCGGCCGGTGTCGGCGAAGTCGATGTCAATGTCGGGCGGCTCGATGCGCTCGGGATTGAGGAAGCGCTCGAACAGCAGGCCGAACCTGATCGGATCGGTGTCGGTGATCTCCAGGCAGTAGGAGACCAGGGAGCCGGAGGCCGAGCCGCGGCCGGGGCCGACCGAGATGTCGCTCCTGCGGGCGAACTTGACGATGTCCCAGACGATGAGGAAGTAGCCGGCGAACCCCTCCTTGATCAGCAGGTCGAGCTCGTATTCGAGCCGTTTCTCCAGTTCGTGACCGGGTTTGCCGTAGCGTTTCTCGAGCCCTTCCCGGGCGAGCCGGGTCAGGTAGTCGCCGCTGCTCTCGTACCCTTCGGGAATCGGGAAGTCCGGCATCAGGGATTTGCCGAAATCCAGCTCGAGGTCGCATTTGTCGGCGATCTCCACCGTCTTCTCCAGGGCTCCGGGCAGGTCGGCGAAAAGCTCCTGCATCTGCGCCGGGCTCTTCATGAACAGCCCTCCGGGGTAGCAGAGGCGGTTGTCGTCGTCGACGGTCTTGCCGGTCTGGATGCAGATCAGGGCGTCGTGGGCGTCGTGGTCGTCGGCGCGGAGGAAGTGGAAGTCGTTGGTCGCGACCAGCGGCACCCCCAGCTTCCTGTGCAGCTCGAGCAGCCCCTCGTTGACCTTGGCCTGGGCCTCGATGCCGTGGCGCTGTATCTCGAG
>JAPOZF010000567.1:0-3516 GCA_026706165.1 Gemmatimonadota bacterium | reverse complement strand
CTGGATCTCGAGGTAGAAGTCCTCACCGAAGCGGTCGGCGAACCAGCGCGCCGACTGTTCGGCCGCGGCCAGGCCGTCGTTCTGCAGCAGGTGGGGGATCTCCCCGCTGACGCAGCCGGAAAGGCAGATCAGGCCTTCGCAATGCTCGGCGAGCAGCTCCCGGTCGATGCGCGGGAAGTAGTAGAAGCCCTCGAGATACGCTTTCGAAACCAGCTTGACGAGGTTGTGGTAGCCGCTGCTGTTCCTGGCGAGAAGGACGAGGTGGTGAGAGGCGTGGCTAAGCCCTTTGGCCGCCTTGCGGTCGTGGCGGCTGCCGACGGCGACGTACACCTCGCAGCCGATGATCGGCTTGATGCCGGCCTCCCGGCAGGCCTGGTAGTGCTCGACGGCGCCGAACAGGTTGCCGTGGTCGGTGACCGCCAGGGCCGGCATCTCCAGCTCGGAGGCCAGCGCCGCCATGTCGCCGATGCGGCAGCCGCCGTCGAGGAGGCTGTACTCGCTGTGGCCGTGGAGGTGGACGAACTCGGCTCGGGGCATGAAGGGGCAACCTCCGGACGGGGAGCGGCGGTGAGAGAAACCTGGCGGAGAAGGACCGGCATCGGCTGCCGGACGCGCCGGGGGAACCGGAGAGGGGATCGCAACGGCGGCCGCGGAAAGGGGAGGATGCTGCCGTTCCGGCGCGTACCGGGGGAAGGTCGCGGAAATGCGGAATCCCGCGCCTGCACAGGTCTTGGGGCGCTAACGTATCAAGCCGCTTCGGGCGCGTCAATCAGGCTGGTTCCCGACGCGGAAATCCCCCCGCCCGGGATGCTCAAAACCGGTTCGGGGTGTATCATTTATGGATGTATCCAGGCGTTCAGTCGACCATTTTCCGGGGTGCAATCCGACTGTTTTCCGCCGCGGAGGGTACCCGCTGCCAGGGGCCGCCTCCCGACCCGGACGTCGATTCCGCAAACACGTGAAGCCCGTACTCGTCGCCGGAACGCGACCCAACTTCGTCAAGATCGCGCCCCTGGCCGCCGCCCTGCGCCGCTTCCCGGAGGAGTTCACCCCGGTGGTCGTGCACACGGGCCAGCACTACGACTACAACATGTCCGGGGTATTCCTCAGCGACCTCGGGATGCCGCCCCCGGACCATTTCCTCGAGGCGGGGACCTGTTCCGGGGCCGCCCAGATCGCCGCCATCATCGCCAGGTTCGACCGGGTCCTGCAACGGGAAGAACCGGATCTCGTCATCGTCGCCGGTGATGTCGCAGGCACCCTGGCCTGCGCCATCACCGCCGCGGTCAGCGACGTCCCGCTGGCCCACGTCGAGGCCGGCCTGCGCTGCGGGGACCGGCGCCTGCCCGAAGAGATCAACCGCGTGGCGACCGACGCGGCGGCGGACCTGCTGTTCACCTACTCCGAGGATGCCGACGCCAACCTGCTCGCCGAGAACGTGCCGGCCCGCTGCATTCACCGGGTCGGCAACCTGATGATCGACACCCTGCGCAGGCTGCGACCCAGGGCGGAGCAGTCGAGCATACTCTCCGACCTGGGGCTGTCCCCCGGGGAGTACGGGGTCGTGACCCTGCACCGCCAGGCCAACGTCGACGCCGCGGCCCCGCTCGAGGGGATTCTGCGCGCCCTGGTCGAGATCCAGGGGCGTCTTCCCCTGGTGTTCCCGGTGCACCCGCGCACCCGCAGGAACCTGCGCCGCTTCGGTCTCGACGCACTGGCCGCCGAAGCAGGGAACCTGCGTCTGGTCGAGCCGCTCGGCTATCTCGACATGCTGAAGCTGCTCGCGTCTTCGGCCATCGCCCTGGTGGACTCGGGCGGCATCCAGGAGGAGACCACCGTGCTCGGGGTCCCCTGCCTGACCCTCAGGGAGTCGACCGAGCGGCCGGTCACGGTCACCCAGGGGACCAACAGGCTGACGGGAACCGCGACCGGGCGGATCGTCGAGGAGGCCGGCCGCGTCCTCGACGGCGAGGCTCCGGGAGGGAGGATACCCGACCTCTGGGACGGCCGCAGCGCCGAGCGCCTCGTCGAACACCTGCGGCAGCCGATTAAACGCAGATGAGGCGGACCGAGTCAAAAGAACGGAGCCCCGATTGAGAGTGCTGATAACGGGGGGCGCAGGTTTCATCGGCTCCCACCTGTGCGACCTCTTCCTCGACGAAGGGTGCGAGGTGATCTGCATGGACAACCTGCTGACCGGCAGGGAGGAAAACATCGCCGCCCACTTCGGGAATCCCAGGTTCCGCTTCGTCCGCTGCGACGTGACCGAGTACCTCGACGTCGACGGGGACCTCGACTACATCCTGCATTTCGCCAGCCCGGCAAGTCCGGCGGACTTCGAGAAGCTGGGGATCCGCATCCTCAAGGTCGGCGCCCTCGGGACCCACAAGACCCTCGGACTGGCGCGGGCAAAGGGGGCCAGGTTCCTGCTGGCCTCGACCTCCGAGGTCTACGGCGACCCGCTCGTCCATCCCCAGAGCGAGGAGTACCGGGGCAACGTGAACTGCATCGGCATCCGCGGCGTCTACGACGAGGCCAAGCGCTTCGCCGAGTCGATGGCGATGGCCTACAACCGCACCCACGGCATCGACGTGCGCATTGTCAGGATCTTCAACACCTACGGAGAGCGCATGCGCAGGAACGACGGCCGCGCCGTTCCCAACTTCATAACACAGTCCCTGGCCGGGGAAGACGTGACCGTTTACGGCGACGGCAGCCAGACGCGCAGCATCCAGCACGTGAGCGACCTCGTCGCCGGCATCCGCGCGCTGATGCGGTCGGACGTGACCTCGCCGGTCAACATCGGCAATCCCGTGGAAATGACCCTGCGCCAGCTTGCTGAAAAGATCATCGAGCTGGCCGGGAGCGGAAGCAGCATCGTCTACCGGCCCCTTCCCGAGGACGATCCGAAAATCCGCCTCCCCGACATCTCCAAGGCGCTCAACGTGCTGAACTGGGAGCCGGAAGTCGGCCCCGACGAGGGGCTGAGGCGAACCATCGAGTGGTTCCGGAAGGAGGGCTCGTGAGCATTCCGGGCAGAACCGGTTCACGCCTGGGAACCGCGCAGGGGAAAAACCTGCTGAAGGGTGGCCCGGGGCGGTCCCCGGGCGTGGATGCAGCGGCGCCTTGCCCTGCCCCCCGCTGCATGTGGAGGCGCGAGTTTCCCCGGTCCGCCGGTGAAGCCGCCGAAACCCGGCCGTGGCGCTTCGTGCGGAAGGGCGGCGGGCCGCTGCTGCTCCTCGCCCTTGTGGTCGGCGGCTGCGCCTCGGCCCCGCCGGCGCAGAAGCAGGGGCACGGGGTCGAGCTGCCCCCTGTCTGGCACGGGCAGGCGGCTGGTTCCGGCCCGGTGGACGAGCTCTGGTGGCGGCGCTGCGACCCCAGGCTGGGCAGGCTGCTCTCCGAGGCCCTGCAGCACAACCACAACCTCGAGGCCGCCGCCTCCCGGGTAGCGGCCGCCGCCGCCCAGGCGCGCATCGCCGGGGCCGCGCAGCGGCCGCAACTGGCCGCTGTGGGCAG
>JAPOZF010000538.1:3498-5276 GCA_026706165.1 Gemmatimonadota bacterium | reverse complement strand
ACCGCGTGTCGCCCGCGCCGAGCTCCAGGGATTCCGAGACCGCGGAACGCCCCATATCCATTTCCGAGACCTGGTAGGATCCGGGCGGCAGCTGCAGGCGGAACGTTCCTCCGGCGTCCGGATAGGCGGCCAGCGTGTCGCCCGCGCCGGTGATCTCGACCCGGGCCGAGGGAACCGGCTCTGACCCGGCTTCCCCCGCGGACCGGTGGCCGATCCCGTTACCGAGCCGGTGGCTCCCTGACGCCCGGCCACCAGCCCGAAGGCTTCCGCGGGCGATCCACCCACGGCGAGGAAGCGCCCGAAGGAGACCTCTTCCCCGGGCTGCAGCTCGAGCGTATCCGGTGGGGATTCCCCGATCCAGCCGAATGCGTACCCCACCTTGTCGGCCGGGTCGATGGCGTCGGCGACGGTGTTTCCCCCCACCTTGCGAACGTCGGCCAGCCAGTGAATGCGGTCGGCGGTGGCAACCCTGTGGGTGGAATCGGCTTCGTTGCGGAACGCCGTCTCGATGAGCAGCCCCTGCCATCCGTCCCGAAGCCGGAAGAGATGGCGCTTGTACAACCCGCGGTTTCCCGCCGCGGAAACAACGGTTTCGATACTCGCCCCGTCCGCCGACCCTGCGAGGATGCGGACGTAGGTGACGTCACCCTCCTGGTTGGAGGGAGCAAACAGGGTGAGCTGGTCGTTGCCCGACCCCCGCAGGGCCAGGTCGTACACGCAGCCCGGGGTAATCGCATTCCAGTTCGTTCCAAAGTTCGCCTTGCGCTTGGGCAGATCGCCCGAGATGGTCGCCTCTATCAAGTCGTTGCGCAGCACGAAATCGCCGCGGATCCCGTCCGCCTCCTTGCCGCCGGGAAGCTCCTCCGTGTTGGCCTCGCCGATCTCGAAAGCCTCGGTGAGAGCAGCCGCGGGACGGATGAAGAGAAGGGATGGCAGCAGGATCAGCACCGCGGCGGGAAGGCATGCCTGGTGCGTGATGATCCGGAGCAAGGGTTTCCAGAAATGGAGTGCGGGCATGGTCGGCCTCGTAATCGGGTGGATGAGCGCGGTGCAGTTGATGGTCGGAAGCGGCCTGCACCATGGCAAGCGGAAATCAATCTCGAAGAATCCCCGCATCCCCTGCCGCCTGATGGTTGCGGAACGCCCCTGGCGGTTCCACCCCAGAGGCAGTTACTCGCGCATCATGCCGCGCTCATGAGAAACAGGCCTGGGAGAATCCATTGCCGGTGGTTTGTGATTACTATATTTCCGGAAGAAGTGAATGAAAAAAGCAAGTTTTACAGGATAAGGGCCATGACTATTCTGACAGATCGTATCACCGTAAATCCAAAGCAGTGCGGGGGGCGACCCTGTATTCGAGGTATGCGGATTCGCGTCACGGATGTGCTGGATTTACTCGCCCACGACGCGACCATCGAACAGATCCTGGCTGAACATCCCGACCTTGAATCCGAGGATATCCGCGCCTGTCTTCGCTTCGCCAGTGAGCGGCTCAACCATCCCGTAATTGCTGCATGACCCTTTGGCTCGACGCTCACATTTCCCCGAGACTCGTCCCCTGGATTCGCGATTCCTCAGGCATGGATGTTATCCATGTGCGCGACCTGGGTCTCAGGGAGGCTGAGGATCTCCATGTTTTCAATTCAGCGCGGGAAGCTGACGCGATTGTGATAACCAAGGATCGGGACTTTGTCGAGCTGTTGGGACGTCTGGGATCACCCCCGAAAGTAATCCGGATTACCTGCGGAAATACTTCTAATGCACGGTTGACCACGATC
>JAPOZF010000538.1:0-3488 GCA_026706165.1 Gemmatimonadota bacterium | reverse complement strand
CCTGTCGAAAACCCTTCCGGATGCAGTGGAGTTGGTAACCAAGGGGGAGATTCTGGTTGAACTCCGCGATGCGGGTTGACCGACAGATTTGTTGAGCCCCGTAATCATGCCGCTGGCGAGATCAGCAGACTGTCCGCGTCGCGAAGGCACATAATCTGACCCTGCATGAATCTCTTTGCAGGAGACGATTGTGTCGTTCTACGAGACACGGCGCGCCCGAGCATAGGCGTGTTCCCGTCCATCTTTCGCCACTCCGCGACCACCGCTCTGGCCCTGACTGCGTTCGCCTGCGGGGAGCTGCCGACCGAGCCGCCGGCTCCGGCGCCCCCCGGATCGTTCACCGCTCTCCACGTCGAGGGGAACCGCATCGTCGACGCCGACGGCGCCGACAGGATCCTGCGGGGGGTGGCCGTCGTCGATCCGCTGGTCGGCCGCGCTTCGCGCTACGGCCCCAACCCCAGCGAGGGGGAGATCGAAACCCTGGCGGTCGAGTGGAGCGCCGGCATCGTGCGCGTGCCGATGCATCCGGACCTGATGTCCCACAACCCCGGGTACCTGCGGGATCACGTCGATCCCCTGGTCGAGTGGGCGGGGGACCGGGAGCTCTACCTGCTGCTGGGGTACCACGCCCACGGCAACCCGCTGACCGGCGAGGTCGAGGATACCCCCTGGGGCTCCAACCCGCCCTGGAACGGCAACCCCTACAATCCCGACCTCGGGCTGGCGCTGGCCTTCAATGCCGAGATCGCCGCCCGCTACCGCGACAGGCCGTGGGTCCTCTACAGCGTCTTCAACGAACCGGCCTACATCTCGTGGAGAGACTGGCGCCCGGTGGCCGAACAGCTCGTCGACACGGTGCGGGACCACCACCCCGAGGCCCTGATATTGGTCTCCGGCGTCGACTTCGCCAGCGAGCTGGACGGGGCGCTCTCCGACCCGGTGCGCCGCGACGGCATCGTCTACGAGATCCACCCCTACCCCTGGGTCGGGGAGTCCTGGAAGAAGGTGGTCTCCGAGCTGTCGGCAACCTTTCCGGTGTTTCTCGGGGAATGGGGATTCGGCGCCGGACACCCGGCGAGCATGCGCAGGTACGGGGAGGCCCTGGTCCGCTACTGCGAGGAGCTTGGGCTCGGCTGGACGGCCTGGATCTGGGACCACTCCTGGACCCCGAGCATGTTCACCTCCTGGAGACGCACCAGGCTCACCCCTTTCGGGGCCCTGGTGAAGCGGGCGCTGGCGCCCCAAGAGCCGCTGTCATTCCACTCCGCCGGGGACGGTTAGCCTCTCGGGACAGCGGTCATGTCACTCCCTCCCGTTTTTGCGATATTGTCCGCTCTGTCAGCCGTTGAACCAGTCCAGCCGGGCGGCGGCCGGCCCTACGTTCGAAATACGGCGTCGGGGTTCGACCGCCATGAACCCGGCCTCCTCCCCAGACTTTCAACCGGCCATTTCGAGACGTTCGAGTTCGCCTCGAGTTCAATAAACAGACCAGGGTGCACCCCCGCATGAGCTGGAAAATCGAAACCACCGTCAGCGACGAGCAGGTCCGCTTCTACCGGGAAAACGGCTACCTGACCTTCGGCCGCCTCTTCACCGAGCCGGAGCTGGATGAACTGCGCGACTACGTCGGCGGCATGATCGCCGCCCTGCCGCCGGAGCGGCGGCCCGAAAGCCTCGACGTCCCCCACTTCGAGCACCCGTTCCTGTTTCGATACCTCACCCACCCGCGGGTGCTCGACGTCATCGAGCGCTTCATCGGGCCCGACATCGTGCTCTGGTCCAGCCATTTCACCAGCAAGCGCCGCGACGACGGCCTCGCCGTGCCCTGGCACCAGGACGGCGTCTACTGGGGGGACCGGCTGCAGCCGATGAAGGTGATCACCATGTGGCTGGCGGTCGACGAGTCCCGCGTCGAGAACGGCTGCATGCGGGTGGTGGCCGGCAGTCACCGCCGCCGCGGGCTGCGCTACGAGGAGATCCGCGAGGAAGGGTACCTGTTCGGGAGGGAGGTAGCCGACGGGGAGGTCGACGAAGCCGACATCGTCGACCTTGAGCTGCGGCAAGGGGAGAGCCACTTCCACGACGCCTTCACCCTGCACGCCTCCAACGCCAACCGCTCCGCGGAAAGGCGCTGCGGATACACCATGCGCTACTTCCCCGCCGGCGTGCGCCACCACCATCCACCCGGCCGCGCCCGCAACCACTACATATACCTGGTGCGGGGAGAGGACCGTTCCGGCGGTCACAACGAGTACGCCCCGGTGCCGGCCATCGAAGAGAGGACAGCATGAGCGAGAACCCGCTGCGCATTCTCGTCGTCGTCGCCCACCCGCACGACTTCACCCACTGCGCCGCCACCTGCGGCATTCACGCCGCCCGCGGCGACTCGGTCACCGTGGTCACCGTCACCAGCGGCGCCCAGACCCACAACGAGCGGCTCCACGACGAGCTGATGAAACCGGAGGCGGAGCGCGATCCGGAGGTAGTCGGCCAGAGCCCGGAGGAGTACGCCGAGGTCAAGGCGGCCGAGGTCCGGCGCGTCTGCGCGCTCTTCGGGGTCACCGACGTGCGCATCATGCAGTGGCCGCAGCCGTTCCGCATCGAGAACTGCCCCGGAGTCGTCGTCGACCTGAGACAGGTCTTCTACGACGTGCGCCCGCACGTCCTGCTCACCCAGAAGCCCTACTACAACGCGCGCAACGGCATGGCCCTCATGTCCCGCGACGACCACAACGAAACCGCGATCGCCGTCCTCGAGGCGCGCGGCCTCGCCTCGATGCCCAACTACCAGACCCGGCAAAGGCCCCACACGACCGCGGCGACCTACTACCTCGGCGTCTACTTCACCCGCGAGGAGATCGACTTCTACGTCGACATCACCGAATGGCGCGACAAGCGCATCGAGGCGGAGGTGATGTTCGAGAGCCAGGGCCAGTTCGAGGAGTTCGCCCGCAAGCGGGTGGAGATCGGGGCGGGAAGCGCCGGCTGGCACGCCCACGTCGGCTACGCCGAAGCCTTCGTCCGCGCCGAGGCCGAGGTGCTGTCGGAGCTGCGCGTTCCCGAGATGGCGCTCCGCCGGGCGGAAGAACCGCGCGAAACCGGGCTGCGGCGCATGGCCGGGCTGCCGTGATGAGGCTGATCCAGCGCCTGGAATTCCGGAAACTTCAAGCCTTCCGTTGAACGCACGTCGGGCGGGATCCTTCGGCCCCCCTCACCGGTCTGAACAGCTGCGGCAGGACCGCGGGAATCCAGGCGGTCGGGAGCAAGGCCCGAAGAACGGGAACGGGGTGACGGGAGCCGGGCCCGGAGATCTCCGCTCCGTTCCCCGGGGGAACCTTCAGTGAGGAGGCGAACATGACAGACAGCAGGAAATCCAATCCGGAGCTCGCGAGGTTCATGGAGGGTCTGGAGGTCCGCAACCCGGGCGAGGTGGAGTTCCACCAGGCGGTCCGCGAGGTCGCCGAGACGCTGATCCCCTACATCGACGG
>JAPOZF010000316.1 GCA_026706165.1 Gemmatimonadota bacterium | reverse complement strand
ACTGGGGCCCTCGTTGACCTTGTGATGGTTGCTGAAGTCGATGTAGCCGCCGTCGACGGCGAGCATCTCACCGGCCGCGTAGATCAGAAAGCTGGTCTCGTCCGCGTGTTCGTGCCCCAGTCCCTGCTCGCGGGCGCGACCGTGCTCGCCGCGCAGCAGCATGTAGGTCGCCTTCTCCGACCAGTCGCTGCGAAACACGGCGTCCCCGGCCTCCGGCATGAAAACAGTGGGGCCGTACTCCGGTTCCCGTGGGGAGACGCGGTCGTCGTACAGGGCGATCGCATCCATTTCGGAAAATTCCCGCACGTACTGCACGAAGGAGTTGTTCTTCCAGTCCCACAGGTGCACCGGACCGTTGGCGTCGACGGAAGCGAGATAGTGCCCGTAGAAGTCGTCGAGGTGGCTGTCGTCGATGTTGGGACGGCGGCCGTTCGGCAGGCGCAGGTTGAGCGACCAGTCGTGCATCAGGTCGACTTTCCGGTCGCCGAACAGGTCGATTCCGGTAAGGCGCTTGAGCGCAAACATGTACGGCAGGTAAAGGTCGGCGGCGTAGCGGGCGTAGAACGGGCCTTCCGCATACCCTCCGTCCGTCTCCTCGATCTGGTGGTCGAGGGACTTCGTCACCAGGTCGAGGGCGCGGTCCGCCCAGGCCTCCGGACCGCTGCCCCCCCGTCCCGGATGATCGGCCAGTACGAGCGCGGCCAGCCCGAGCCCGGCGTAAGGCCGTATGTGCCAGTTGTTGAGGTGGAGGATCGCGGGGTTGCGCGGATCCGGGGTTTCGTGCAGGCGGATTTCAATCGACCCGAGGAACCCCAGGTCGATCTCCCGGATCACGATCCCCTCGTGCAGCCGCTCCGCCTCCTCGGCCAGGATCTCCCGTATCTCCGCGCGCGAGACGGGATCCGCATCGAGGTAGCCGTGGAGCATGTCGTAGGCGACGGCGAAATGGGCGACTACCTCCCCTTCGTTGTGCGGTTCCCCGAGGTCTCCGCCGCGGGGCGGAAACTTCATGTCGAGCATGATCTCGACCGCCCGTTCCGCGAAGGGGGTCCTTTCCGTCATCAGGTAGGCGAACGCCAGACTCTTGGCGTAGCGTGCCTTGCTGCGCTCGACCGCAAAGGTGGAAGGAACGTTCTCGGCACGGTCGAGAACCGTCTGCCACCACTCCGAATACGGGGAACGCTGGATGCGCTCCCGCAGCACCGGAAGGTCGGATGAGGAAAACAGCAGGCTGGGGTGTGTTTCAGCGGGCAGGTTGACCTGCGCCGCTGCCGGAGACGCCGCTCCGGCGATCAGGACTGTTGCAGCAAGGTTGAGATGGATGGCTGCATTGGCGATGGCGGGCATGCGTTTCAGGCTGACAGTCTCACATTGAGCGAACGCCGCCGCGTGCCGGTGCAACCCGTCACCTCCAGCCGAGCAGACGCCCGGAGTGCAGTCCCCAGTTCAGGCCCATGTAGAAAAAATCACGGCCGAGATTGACGCGCACACCCCCCGCCCGGCCGGAGGGGGAATCGAAAAACATTCCGATGGTGCCGTAGGGAGTGCGCGGTTTGCGGCCCCGGAAACCGAGCCCGGTAAACAGCTTGCCAGGCCTGTTGGCGACGATGACGGTTTCCACGGGGACGAAGCTGATGTCGCCGCTGAACGAGCGCAGCACCTCGGTGCCGGCCGTGCACCGGTAGGACGGCACGTAGTACCCCAACGAATCGATGCAGGCGCTGTATCCGCTGCGGCTGTAGACCCGCTGATACTGGGAGTTGGTGCTTTCCTTCTGCAGAAAAACCAGATCGAGCAGCGAGACCGAAGCGATCAGGCGGAAAGGCGCGGCAAGCAGGCTCATTCCTACCGGCACGGCGATCCCGGGACCGCGTTCGAGATTGGTGATCCCGAGGCCCACGGTTCCGTAAAGACCGCTGCGGCCAGCCCCCGCTTCCTCGATCAGCTGGGCATCCGCGAGAGAGACCACGGCGACGGTCAGCAGAATGGCGGTGCGGGACAGGGACATGGAAGGAAGAATGCTCGCAAAGAGGTTCGACGGGCGTGAAAAGTATGAGCCCCCGCAGGGGGGATCAAAAGGTCCGGTGCGGCCACCTGGAATGTGATGTACCCGGAGCAACGAATCGCCATGGCTTTTCTACTTCCTGGGAATCGGGAAATCTTATATTCGATCCCATTCGATCCCGAAACGGAAGGTGAGTCCCATGTCCTTGAGCCCAAGTCAGGTAGAAGAGTTTAACTCCCGGGGATTCCTCGTTGTTCGCGGCCTGTTGCCCGCAGCGGTTCTCGAGCCATTGATCGAAGACATGGAGGAAATCATCGAAGATGCCGCCGGCGAGCTGCGCAATCAGGGAAAGATCGAAGACACCCACGCCGGTGCCCCGTTCGACCGGCGCATCGCCCTGCTGACCCGGGATTCTGGCGAGTCGATTCAGGGAAAGGTCTCCTTCCCCCTGAACCTGCGGCGGCCGATCTTCGATTTCCTGCACAACAATCGGTTGCTCGATGCGGTCGAGGGCCTCGTCGGCGAGGAGATCTTTTGTAACCCCACCCACCACGTACGGCCCAAGCTTCCGGAGTCGCACCTCGAGGAGCAGGACCACAACTGGATTCAGCTGTCGCCGCTGCACCAGGATGCGGCGGTCCTTCTGCCGGAAGCGGACGATACCCTCGTCGTCACCACCTGGATTCCCCTCGTCGACTGCGACGAGACCAACGGCACGATCAGGGTCGTTCCCGGATTGCACCGCGGGACCTTGCGCCGCCACGTCCCCTGTCCTTACGGGTGGCAAATCGCAGACGACGAAATGCCCGGGGAAGAACCGGTTTCGATTGCGGTGCGCAAAGGAGACGTCGTTTTCATCCACTGCCGCACGCCGCACGGCTCCGGCCCGAACCTGTCCGATCAGGTCCGCTGGAGCATGGACCTGCGGTGGAACGACGCGCGCAAGCCGCACGGCCGCCCACTGCCCGGTCTGCTGGTGCGCAGCAAGGCCGATCCGTCCGTAAACGATCCGGCGACGGCGGCCAGCCGCCACGATGCCTGGGTCGAGGAGTGGCGGCAGGCCCGGGCGGACACGAAGCCGCGCCGGATGTACCGCTGGCCCGATGCCTGATTTCCGCTCTCGGCAGACAGGGAGAAGGTTCCTCAAAAGGCGACGAAACCGCCGCAGACCGGAATGCACTGACCGGTCACGTAGTCGGACAGGTCAGTGACCAGGAACTCGACGACCCTGGCGCAGTCTTCGGGCATTCCCAGCCTTCCGAGGGGGATCTGCTCCTCGAGCCTCTTCCTGGTTTCCGGTTCGTTGCGCCCCTGCGCCAGTGCCCGGGACGACAGGATGAACCCGGGGGCGATACAGTTGACGCAGATTCCGTGCGGACCCAGTTCGGCCGCCAGGACGCGGGTGTACTGGATGACCCCTGCCTTCGCCACCTTGTAGGCCATCCCCCCGCTGTCGCGCCCGCTCCACATGCCGGCCTGCGACGCGACGGTGACGATCTTGCCCCCCTTTCCACGCCTGCGCATCGCCGCACCCACCTCCTGGCAACAGTAGACCGTGCCCGTCAGGTTTATCTCCATCAGGTAGCGGTAGGTCTGTCGCGACGTCCCCGTTGCGCTCTGGTCGGGATCGGTGGTCAGGTTGCCGCCGGCGTTGGTAATCAGAATATCGACACCGCCGAACTCGGCCACGGCGGTTTCCACCATCGATACCACCGCGTCGCGGTCGGCGACGTCGGCTTCGATCCCGAGCGAGCGCCGTCCCAGGAACTCGACCTCTTCGGCCACGGATCCGGCGGTCAGCCGTTCTCCGAATTCATCCGCCGCGTCCAGCCTGATGTCGTTGACGACGACATCGGCTCCCAGCCGCGCCAGGTGCAGGACATAGGCGCGTCCCAACCCCCGGGCCCCGCCCGTCACCAGGGCGACTTTGCCCCGAAGTTTCGGCTCATCCATGGTTCACCGGCTCGTTCGGCCATCGGTCCGCGCGGGGACCGGCGGGAGGCGGCGCCGGAAGCAAACCGTCCTCTCCGACGACTCGCAGCAGCTGTATCCTGCGGATAAGAAAAAAGAGCGGCGCACCGCTCGAAAGCGCGCCGCTCCTTGTAAAAAACCGATTCCGGAATTCGGAACTTCCCGCTCCTTAAACCTCCTCGGCCAGTGCCTGCAGGAACTGGTAGCGCGACGGATGCCGGAGCCGGCTCAGTGCCCTCTCCTTTATCTGCCGCACACGCTCCCGCGTAACCCCGATCAGGCTGCCGATCTGCTCGAGGGTCAACGCCTCCTTGCCGTCGAGTCCGAAATACAGCCGGATGATCCGCTGCTCCCTGTCGTCGAGACTGGCGAGGACGCTTTCGAGCTGGCTCCTGGCGGAATCGCGCATCACGTCGGAATCCGGGGCCCGCTGGCTGGTGTCGGGAAGGACGTTCATCAGCGAGCGCTTCTCGTCGTCTTCGAATGCGCCGTCGAGGGAGCTCACCGGGCGGGCGCTGAGAATGGCGTCGGTGACGACGTCGGCGGGCAGATCGAGCTCCTTGGCTATCTCGTCTACATCCGGCTCCTCCTCGCGGCCCTGGCCCAGACGCCTCGAGGCCTTGGAGATGTCCTTGAGGAGGCTCAGCTTGTTGAGCGGGAGCCGCACCGTGCGCACGTGCTCGGCGATGGTCTGCAGGATGGATTGGCGGATCCACCAGACCGCGTAGGAGATGAACTTGTACCCCCGGGTGCCGTCGAAGCGCTCGGCGGCGGTCATCAACCCGAGATTGCCGGCGCTGATCAGATCTGCAAAAGAGAGGCCGCGGTTCTGGTAATTCTTGGCCACGTCGATGACGAACCGCAGGTTGGCCTGAACCAGTTCGTCACGGGCTTCCATATCGCCGTCTTTGATGCGGGCGGCGAGTTCGACTTCCTTCTCACGAGACAGCGGCTCGGAGTGGGCGATGTCGTCGAAATAAGACCGTAGAGAGCTCTCGCGGTCGCTGAGGGTTTCCAGCATGACTCTCCTTCTATTAGTGGATTATTGATGGGGACCGGAAACGCGAAAACTCCTCCTCCCTCGCGATTCCGGCGGAATTGTGTGCAGAGGGTGCCGCTTTTTCCATTATGATACGGCGGGACAGATGCCAGAGCAACTAATTATTCGAATCTTTCCGCGCGGCTCGAAAACCATTCTAACTTATTGTTTATAATGTGATTATGTCCGATAATCTCAAAAGCTGGCCGGGTGCTTTTTCAGGCGGCCTAAGTCTCTCGGAGAAAGAACCT
>JAPOZF010000055.1:324-5272 GCA_026706165.1 Gemmatimonadota bacterium | reverse complement strand
CGCGGTTCGCCTCGATGCAGGCGGCGCAATCTTCTGCATGGATGAACTTCGCCGACTCCAGCTCCCCGGCCGCGTCCTTGTCCGTCGCGCCGGCGACGGCGAGGCCGGCCCGCGATATGTTGAGAAACGCCAGGACCCGGGTGCGGAAGCGCTCCACCGAGAAGGCCCGGAAGCCGGGGAAGGTGTCGCAGCCGGCGCTGCCGGTGTCGACCGCCGTGGTGACCCCGCGTCCGAGACAGTAATGGTCGGGGTCGATGCCGAGGGGGGTCGCCAGGTGATAGGTGTGGGTGTGCAGGTCGACGAGCCCCGGAGTCACGAGCCTGCCGCCGGCATCGCAGGTGTTGCGGGCGGAGCCGCTGTCGAGGTCGGCGTCTACCGCGGCGATCCTGCCCTTGGATATCGCCACATCCCGGGGGCCGTCCACACCGTTGGCCGGGTCGATCACCCGCCCGCCCCGGATCAGCCAGTCGAAGTCCCGGCTCATTGCAGTGTCCAGCGAATGGCGGAGAAGCCGGTCGCGTCCCTGATGCGGTCCCTGGTCCGGCCCTGGCTGGAGCCGGTCACGGTGACGGTCATTTCATTACCAGCGGCAAACTGGTGGGCAGCCGCGGGTGCAGCCGCGTAGTCGGAAGAGCCGTCTGTCTCATCGACTCCCCCACATCCCCCAAGCTCGCACGAGGTTCGACCGGGGGCGACCCGGGATGCAGGGGCAGCTGCCGGACATGGCATGGATCAACCGGACAACTACACGCACCCGGGAAACGAGCGGCCCCGCACCTGGCGATAAGGGGGAACCTCCGGGGCGTCGGTGACTGTTTCGTCCCTTACCGTCGTCGCCCTCATGTAGTGCACGGCGTAGCCGCGGCGGCGCACAGCGGAACTGTTTGCCCCGCTGCGGTGCAGGGTGAGGCTGTGGTGAAAGCTGATGCTCCCCGGCTCGAGAGGGGCCGGAACGATCGGCCAGGGCTCGCGCCCGAGAAGGGGCACATGCGGGGCCAGCTGCTCCCGCCTCATCATGCCCCAGCGATGGGTGCCGGCGGCGAACTCGAGGCAGCCGTTTTCCCGGGTCGCCGCGTCGATGGCGGTCCAGGCGGTCACCAGGTCCATCGGGAAAAGGTCGCGCCAGGAGGCGGAGTCCTGGTGCCATGGCTGGGCGCTGCCGGTCTCCGGCCCCTTCATGAACAGCTGATCGGCGTACATCTTGATGTCCTCGGTTCCCAGCAGGTCGGCGGCGATGTTGACGATCCTGTCGTCGGTAACGTGAGCCCACAGCAGGTCGTCGTACACGGCGATGTTGTAGAGCTTGCGCACCGCCAGCACCCGGTCGGCGACCGCCCGCCTGCCCTCGCGGAAAACGGGCTCGAGCTGGATGCTGGAACCGGGTATGTGCGCCGCCTCCCCCGAGGCGATCAGGTCGGTCCGTTCCGCCAGCAGGACGATTTCCGCCGCCGACAGCACGTCCTCGACGACGAGGAAGCCGTCGCGCCGGAAGGAATCGACCTGCCCCTGCGTCAGGCTGCGCGGCATGCCCGGACCTCACCGGACGTCGTACACGACCGCCGGGGTGTCGTGGAAGGCGGCGCGCGCCACGTCGAGCGCCTGCGAGTCGCTCAGCAGACCCTCTTCGATCATCTCCGTCAGGACTGCGGCGAAGTTCCGGCGCGCCATCTTGAGGTGGCCGTACACCACCTCCGCGTGCATGACGTCGTCTCCGAAGGCGATGATCTTGTTGCTCGGCACCATGCGCAGCCACTCCTTGAGGTCGTGCCGGGAACCCTGGGGGGAGATGATGTGAATCCAGGACATGTTGAGGAAGCAGTTGGGGAAGGTCTTGCCGAGGACCGCCCCTTCCCGCAGGTAGGGGTAGCCTGCGTGCGAGAGGTCGAAGCGGGCTTCGGGAAAGCTGCGCATCAACTCGGTGAGCCCGGCCGGGCTGCAGCCCTCCATGCCGCCGTAGTTGCCGGCCCGCATCCCCATGTGAAACTGGATCGTCAGGCCGGCCTCGCCGGCGGCGCGGCAGCACTCGAAAACGAGGTAATCCTCGAGCACCCGGCCCGCCGGGGAATCGAGTCCCGGGTACTCCCCCCGCAGCAGTCCGTCGTACACGGCGGCGGCCTCCTCCCGGCTGCGCCCGGTGAAATCCATCGGCCGGTGATAAGACTGCGACAGCTTGATCCCGGCAACCACCGCGGCCTTCCAGTCGCCGCACACCTTGCGGATGAGGGAGACGTGGTCGTCGAGACTGCCGACGGCGGCCCCGTAGTCGCGCTCGATCGCCTCGACGTCGGCGGCGGAGTTGAGCATGCTGAACCGGTTCAGGCGCGGCAGTCCGAGGAAGAACTCGCGGTCGACCTCGACCAGGTCGTTCATGTTGACGACCGAGCGCTCGATGTTCGCCCGCGTTTTCAGCACCTCGCGGTACAGCCCCGGCCTGTTGCGCCGCGCGAGCTCGCTCGAGATCCCCTCCACCGTGCCGGCGGAGAGCTCGTCGAAGCCGAGCAGGTCGCCGATCCCCTCGCAAATGGCCTGCGAGTACCCGGTCAGCCGGATCGAGCTCCACCAGGGTTCGAAGATATGCCAGCGCTCCCCCATCGGCCTGCCCGGCTTCAGGGCGGCCTCCATCTCCTCCTCGGGCATGCCTGCCGAGCGCAGGTCGGCGCCGGGGTAGGCGTGGCTGAAGAACTCGAGGATGTCGGGGTTCGCCTCGAGGCGGTTCGCTTCCGGCATCAGGTGGGAGTGCGAGTTGATGCACGGGATGCGGCTGATCTCCTCGAACAGCTGGTCGGCGAGGTTCATGCTGTCTCCGGTGAGTCTGTCCTGCTTCCTTGCGGGGTCCGGCAGGGAATGTAGGAAGATCGGTTGCGGCCATCGACCCGGAATTGTCCAGGAAAACGGGCAGCAGCCCCAGCGCCGGGAAATGGCTGGGCTGGAGGATGCCTTGGTAATCCGTCCATGGCCAGGGGATTTCATTTGACCGGTTGTATTGGTTTCATTTGACCGGAACTCCCCGCAACAGTCGAGATTCGCCCCGTGATACCTGAAATCATCCTGACAGGAGGCGGCATTCGCGTCGGCCTCGACGACGAGTTGCGCCTCTTCGTCGAGGGCAACGACGGGCGACCCCTGTGGGAAAGCTCCGGCCGGCGGCCGCCCCGTCTGATTGCCGAGACCGGCCGCGGCCGCCTCGAGCTATCGCTTGCCGCCGCAGCAAGCGTCGCCGCCGAACCATGGGAAGAAGGGCGCTTCCGGGGACAGCGGCTGCGCCTGGGGGGGTACGAAGGAGCCGACGTGGCCGTCGGCCTGTTCCTCGGCATCGACGGGGACGCCGGCGAGCTCTTGGTGCAGGTGGAGCAGCTCGGCGGGTCGGACACGGTCAGCGCCGTGCGCGACCTCTACCGGATCGAGAAGCCGGTCGGGCTCGGCGGCTGGATGCTGCTGCCCCACGGATCGGGGTACCTGATACCGGCCGACTGTCCGGACGAGCTGCCTGGGGCGGCTCCACCGGGCGGTTTCGTGGGGGCCCGCTGGGCCCTGCCGCTGTTCGCGCTCGCCGCCGGCGACCGGTCGCTCTGCGCCCTCGTCGAGACCTGGTGGGACTGCGACGCAACCGCCGATCACGCTCCGGGTGAATTCTCGGCGCTCAGCTTCAACTGGGAGGCCAGCCTCGGCCGGCTCGCGTACCCGCGCCGGCTGCTGCTTCGGTTCGCCGAGGATACGGACTACGTCGGCATGGCGAAGTGGTACCGCAGCCGCGCTTCCGCCGGCGGTCTGGTGCGCCCGCTCGCGGAAAAGGCGGAACAGACCCCGGCGGTTCGCGGCTACGCCGGCAACGTCCTCTACCGCTGGCCTGCCTGGAACCCCGACGACGGAAAGGCCGTTCTCGGGGACGTGCAGCGCCTCCGCGGCGACGGAATCGGCATCAACTTCTTCTTTCCCAAGTGGTCGCCCGCCGGGTACTCCCGCGAGGAGGGAACTCCGACCACCTGCACCGCCGGCTGGCAGGCCTACCTGCATCCCGATCCGGTCCCGGGCGGCTGGGGCACCCTGGTGCGGCTGGAGCGCCGGCTTCACGACCTCGGCTGCCTGATACAGGGGTTCGTGAATCCGGGAATGCAGGTTCCGGAAGGGTTCGCGTACGACCCCGAACGGTACCCCCTCGACCGCGGGGGCGGACAGGGCCGGCTGCTGAGTGGCTGGGACGCGGCCGAGCGCATGGGAATGATCTTCGACTCCCTGGAGCACCACGGCCTCGGGCTGGACGCGATGTACTACGACGGCTTCGCCGCTCATGGTGGTCTGCCAGAGGACTACTCTCCCTCGCACCGGATGACGCGGCGAGACAACCTCGAGGCGGAAACCGCCTGTTTCGCCGAGACCCGGGGCCGCGGTCTCGTTCCCGGCGCCGAGCTCGCCCGTTTCTGGGCGGTCGGCGAGTGCGATTTCTTCTTCTTCACCGACTGGGCGAGCGACCGGCTGTCGAACGAGCCCACCAAGGGCTGCGCCGCCCCCGCCGGCATGCCGGTGCCGCTGTTTCAGCTCGTCTTCAACGACTGCTTCATGGCCGGCTTCTCCGGGGGCGGGTACAGCGCCTACGCCAGCGGCTACGACTGGTGGAAGGACCGCACCCCGCGTCTGTACGAGCTGTTGTTCGCCTCCGCCCCGTCGTACAACTGGCTCCCCTACCCCGTCGTGCCGATGGTCAACTGGGGAAGCGAACAGCAGCGCGCCAAGCAGCAGTGGCTCGTCCGCTGGAGCGCCTTTCACCGGACCGTCGCCTTTGCCGAGATGGTGTCGCACCAGTTCCTCGACAGGGAGGGCTCCCGGCAGCGCACCGGGTTCGCCAACGGCATCGAGGCCGAATTCGATTTCGCCGGGAACCGCTTCCGCATCGAGGGCGCCGACGGCTTCGACGGGGCCTGGGAGGTTCCCCCCGAACTGTGAGGCCGCC
>JAPOZF010000055.1:0-314 GCA_026706165.1 Gemmatimonadota bacterium | reverse complement strand
GTCTTGTTCAAGAGCCGAAAATGAGCGGGTCGCTTTGAAGCAAATCAAAAAATTCGTTTCGGATCACGGGCAACGGTTGTTCATCTTCCTCATAGAGGAAGTTCGGATGTTCTGGTATATTGTCTTCTTCGCCATGACCGTAATCATCTTCGGGATTGTTTATACCAAACTTACTCCAATGGGGGAAGGAATCGGCCAAAACCTCCAGCCGCATTCTGACATTACATATGCAACAGGTATATACTTCAGTATCGTCACGATTTCCTCGCTGGGTTACGGTGACATGCATCCAATGGGATTATCAAAGGTTCTTG
>JAPOZF010000617.1 GCA_026706165.1 Gemmatimonadota bacterium | reverse complement strand
TCCACCATGTACTCGTCCGGCACGTTGTGCTGCGGCTGCTGCAGCCGCGGGTTGGCCAGACGTTCCGCTATCACCTGCCGGGCGAGCTGCTGATCCTCCTGGTCCGCGTGGAAGATGAGCCTCGGGCCGTCCCAGTGCTCGAAGTCGGGGCTGGTGGCCAGGGCGACCGAGCGTCCGTACGGGCCCATCTCCCCTTCCTTCAGCGTAGCGAGGAAGGTTCCCGCGGTCTCGTCGTAACTGAGGTTTGCCTCGTCGCCGGAAGGCAGGCTGCGGCAGTCCAGCCTGCGCCAGTGAATGCCGTCCGCGCTGACCGTCAGGTCCTGGGTCTGAAACCTCCCCCTGCCGGAAAAGCGCTCCTCCGGCTCGGAGTCGGGATGCTCCTCGACCTCGATCACCCAGCTCAACTGGTACTGCGAGGGGTCGTTCAGTACATGCCGGTCCGGGTAGGCGAGCCGCCAGGGATTCTCCGTCAGGCGCCAGTGGGCCCCGGTGGGACTCACCATGCGTTCACTGGCACCGCGCAGCTTCAGGCTCTTGTAGCGGCGGGAGGGATCGGGGTCGTGCGGGTCGTAGACGACCTGTTCGCCACACAGGGGGGAGACGAGGTTGTTTTCCAGCGACCCACGGTACTCGCGGCACCGCAGGAGGGGCCGGACCCAGTCGAGGCCGTCCTGACTTTCGGCGAGGGAGATACCGTCCTCTTCCGAAAGCCAGATTTTGTAGCAGCGATCTTCCGGGACCCAGGACGGGGCGCACCGGGTCTGCACGCTGCCGGCCCCTTCGGGTTCGATGACGGGGCCCTTCTTCCGCGGCTGGTGGAGGGTGTGGTCGAGGTTCTCGAGGCTGGCTACTCCCTCGAGGTCGAGGAAGAGCTGGCGCTCGCCGACGGGTACCTCCCATGGTCCGACTCTCACGATCCGTGCTCCTTGGGGCCGAAAATCAAGCCGGTGAATGAATCGTCCTGAAACCGGCGAGCGTCACCGTCGGTGACATGATCCGGGAACGCCCGTCCTCCCGCATGTCGAATCAGTAGCCTTCCAGCAGCTCCCGCAGACAGACCGCGGCCTTGCGCACCTGCTCGACACGGTCTTCCGCTTCCCCTTCGTAGACGATCGATATGCAGCCGTTGTAGTCGACCTTTTTCAGTATCGGCACGATGCGCTCGTAGTCCAGCCACTCGTCCCGCCCGCTCTCGATCCGGTAGAACTTCGTGCGCACGTAGAAGGCGTGCGGGGCGATCTCCTCCATGAACCGGTAGAAGTCGACCTTCGGTGCTTCCCCGCGCGGGTACGAGCCGGGAGACCCGACCCATTGGCCGGTGTCCATTACGAAGGTGAAGTTCTCGCGGTCGGTTTCCCGCCATATGCGCAGCATGACGTCGCTCGTCGACGGATGGTTCTGCAGCCCGACCGCTACCCCCTTTGACGCGGCGTAGTCGGCGACTTCCTGGTAGCCGCCGATCATCGCCGGCCAGGGGTCTTCGCCGTCCGGCCCTTTTTCCGGCTCCGCCTTGCAGAACACGCGGATGATAGGCGATCCGATGAAGGCGGCCAGGTCGGTCGCGCTCCTGCACACGTCGGCGAACCCCCGCCGTTCCTCGTCCGTCCCCAGGGGAAGACCGCTGACGCCGATGTACCCTATCGGCAGTCCGTACTTCAGGCAGAGCAGCTTTATGCTGCTGAGGTATTCCGGGTCCGTCGAAGCGAACGAGCGCTGATGGAAGTCGACGCAATCGAGCCTCAGGTCGCGAGCGATCTGAATGAATGCCTCGATGCTGGTGTCCCTGAGACTCAGGTGGTTGCAGCCGATCTTGAGCATGGTTCTCCAGTCCTTTCAGGTTTTTCAGGTTATCGGTTATACCCCTCGCGGGATGCCGGCCAGCCAGTGGCTGCGGGCCGGATCAAGCGTGCGGACGACGGCGTGGACCAACTGCGTCCTTTCGCCGATGCGTCCGGCTCGCAAGGGGCCTGAGCTGGCAGGACCCGGGGGTGTACTGCCAGCTCAAGCAACGCCGCGGCACTAGTGTCGACGCTCCAACTCGCGGCGCAGCTCGTTCAGTGTCCTCTCCAGCGCCTCGAGCTCCTCTCCGGCACGGGTCCAGTCCCATTCCCGCAGCGCCGCCTGGGCTCCGCGATAGCGGGCTTCCGCCTCCGAGACCATCCGCGCCGCGGTCTCCAGCGACGCCGCGTCCGGGACGCCCTCGGCAAGGACGCCCTCGGCCGTCGCGGCCTCGACTTCAGCTCCGGGTTCCGCCGGTGGTTCGACCATGCCGAAGATCTCGGCCAGCGCCTCCTCGAACGTGCCGCGCATCACCACCCGGCCGCCGAAGGCGACGATCACCTGCTTGAGCTCGGGGATCGCGGTGCTGCGATAGGAAGGCCGCCGCGGCCCCTCCGGCCGTCCCATCCCGAGGGTCCCCGGTTCCGGCAGGCGCGAGACCTGCGGCTGCTGGCTGGCCTGCAGGTACACCGGCTCGACGTACAGGAACGACTGCTCGATGGGAATCGCCAGCATGTTGCCGCGGATCACCTCCGACCCCTTCTGGCCCCACAGGGTGAGCTGGCTCGAGATCTCCGGCTGCTGGTCGATGCGCGCCTCCAGCTGCATCGGTCCGAAGATCATGCGGTCCTTGGGGAGCCGGTAGACGAGCAGGTCGCCGTAGTTGTCGGCGTCGCAGCGCGCCGCCAGCCAGCCGATCATGTTGTCCTTCCGCGCCGGCGTGAACGGCACCATGAGCATGAACTCCTCGCGCTCCTCGCCGGGCAGCTTGACGACGATGTAGTAGGGCTCCATCAGCTGCGGGCGGTCGCGGTAGATCTCGTTGGGTATGGCCCACAGGTCTTCCTGGTTGTAGAAGACCCGCAGGTCCCGCATGTGGTAGCTGCGGTAGATCATCGCCTGGTACTTGAACATGTCGCGCGGGTAGCGCAGGTGCCGGCGCAGATCAGGAGGCATCGCCTCCAGGGGCTGGAACAGGTCGGGGAAGATCTCGGAGTACGCGGCGATCAGGGGGTCCTCCCCGTCCACCCTGTAGAAGGATACCGAGCCGTTGTAAGCATCGATCACGACCTTGGCGGAGTTGCGGATGTAGTTGATGGCCGACCGGCCCCCGCGCGAAGAGTAGGGGTACATCTCCGTGGTCGTGTAGGCGTCGATTACCCAGAAGAGCCGTCCTTCGGATATGACCATGTACGGGTCGGTGTCGTAGTGCAGGAAGGGTGCGACGGCCCGCACCCGGGCGGCGATCTGGCGGCGGAACATCACCCGGCTGTCGGCGGTGACGTAGGCGCTCAGCAGCAGGTTGAGGTCCCTGAAGCGCAGCGCGAAGGCGACGCGGCCGAGCAGTCCGCCGATGCGGACGCCCCCCTTGCCGGCGTAGGTCGAGAAGACGTTCTCGGACCCCTTGGGGTAGTCGAACTCGCGGGTGCCGGTGTTTGTCACCACGTACGGCCAGGTCAGCTCGCCGTAGTAGATCTCCGGGCGCTCGATCTCGAGGCCGGGGGCCGACACCGGCGGGATGTCGCGCACCAGCAGGTCGGGCAGGCCGTCCGGGGTCACGTGGTTCACCGGGCTCATGGCGATGCCGTAGCCGTGGGTGTACTGCAGCCGCTCGTTGACCCAGCTGCGCGCCTGGGGGGGCAGCCTGTCCGAGGCCATCTCGCGCGCCGACAGCATGACCTGGCGGTACACCCCGTCCACGATGTAGCGGTCGACGTCCACTCCGGGGAAGAGGTAGTACGGGCGGATCTCCTGGACCTGCTGGAAGGTCTGCACCAGCGGCCGCTCGTCCCAGATGCGGATGTTGCGGATGGTCAGGGGGTTGGCCTGGATGTCCGCGGCGGTGAGGTGGTCCGACCCGGCGAAGGTCTGCTCCTCGATCCGGTCGAGGCCGTAGGCCCGCCGCGTGGCCTCGAGGTTGTGGCGGATGTAGGGAGCTTCGCGCGCCAGCTCGTTGGGCTCGACCACGAAGCTCTGGACCAGCGACGACGGGACGATGCCCAGGAGGATGGCGGCGACCACCAGGGCGACGGCAACGAGCAGGGGCCGGCGGCCCCTCCAGGACCGGGCCGCGGCGAAGAGCACCGCTCCGGCCGCCAGGTACATCAGGACGAGCAGCCGGTAGATCCATACCTGGACATTGGCGTCGACGTAGCCGGCACCGAACGCAACCCAGTCGTCGGAGTACAGCAGACCGTGGATCTTGAGCCGGTAGATCCAGGCGATGACGAGCAGGAACAGCCCCGCCAGGACCGACAGATGCGCCGCGGGCCGGGGCAGCGCGGAGATCCTCTCCTGGAAACGGATGCCCCCGCCGGAAACGTAGACGACGCAGACGGCGACGAAGGATAGGATGATGCAGGCGAGCAGGTACCCGGACAGGAAGCGCAGGAACGGGAGCTCGAAGACGTAGAAGCCGATATCCCGCGAGAAAATCGGGTCGGCGAGGCCGAAGGGCTGATCGTGAAAGAAGCGCAGCCACAGCAGCCACTGGCCCGACCCGATCCGGCCCATCAGCAGCACCAGCACCGCCCCGGCCACCAGGTAGGCGGAGCGGGAGCGCAGCAGGGAATCGAGCGGCCTTCCCTCGGGGCCCCACGGCGATCCGGCGGCGCGCAGCAACTCGCGCGTGAAGCGCCGCGCCACGGCGAGATTGGGTCCGATCAGCAGCGCCGCCACCAGGCCGAAGAAAACGCCGGCGAAAAGGCGCGCCCGCATCGCCCGCCAGTAGACGGACTCGAGGTTCAGGCTGTGGAACCACTTCCAGTTGGTGTACACCGTGGCCAGCACGAGGGCGCCGATTGCCGCGCCCAGAAGCGCTGCGGCAAGCGCCCAGCGGCGCTGTCTGCTCGTCATGATTCGCCTCGTCTATCCGAAAGGGGGAAACGCGTGCGGCAGGGGACGGGCATCGGAGGTCAGGCCGTCGCCCCGGTCCGCTCGCCGGAAAGGATTTCCTCGCCCTGCAGCCGGTAGCCGGCCTTGGTCTCGAGGTCCAGGGTGCGCCAGATGAGGAACTGTTTGCGGATGACATTGATGAAGCGCTGGTTGACCCGCTGCCACGAGGCGTCCTCGCCGCTGAGGCGTCGGATCGCCAGCGTAATGGAGAAAATGTTGTGCTCCGCCTCGGGAACCGCCCGGAAAACGACGTGCTGGCTCACGCCGAGATCGAAAGGCGCCAACCCGATGACCATCGAGATGCTGTAGCCCTCGCCGTGCTCCGTCGCGGGCCTGCCGAGCTCGGCCCCTTCCGTGTAGAAGGTGCCGATCGATTCGTCGCTGTAC
>JAPOZF010000784.1 GCA_026706165.1 Gemmatimonadota bacterium | reverse complement strand
CCCCCTTCGGGGCCGCCGGGTGGATGTGCAGCTCGCCGAAGCGGCGGCCGAGCGCCTTGTGCTGATCGAAGGTCAGCTCCTGTTCCCGGAAGAAGAGGACGAGGTGCCGAATCCAGGTCTCCTTCAAATCGCCCAGCGTTGCGTCGTCCAGCGGCCGGGTCAGGTCGATCCCGGAGACTTCGGCGCCGACGGCCGGTGTGAGAGGTTCCACCTGCAGGGCTATGGACGGCATGGCTTCTGGAACCTAATGCTTCTTTGGCGTGTTCGACACGAACGTGGGGGCATCCTGTCGATCCCCGAGTTGCCCACCCGGCCAACATCGGGCGGGGCGAGGATCATCTGTCGCGGAACCCTTTGCGGTCCAGGATTTTCCCGATGTACTTCTCAACTCGTGCGGCGCGGGTCTTGGCCTGTTTGGCGCCTGAGAAGTACAGATTGTACTCCCGCCGCCGGCCGGGGGTCAGCGACTCGAACGCAGCCTTCAACGCCGGGTCCTGGTCCAGGCGGCTCCGGAGCTCGGCGGCCAGGAGGAGCTCGGGTGGCGGGCCCACCTTCAGGCCCGCTTCCTCGACATCGATGGCCTCGTCGACGTAAGCCTTGACCGTGCCGGCCAGCCGGGCAACGTCCTCGACCGAGGAGAACCGGATGCGGCGGGCCGACCGCGAGTTCGGCCCCTGCTCCTCGAGAACCCCTTCGGGATCCTTCAACAGGGCGCCCTTGAAGAACATGAGGGCGAGGAACTGCTTCATCTCCTGGAGGATGGCGATGTTCCCGCCCTTGTGGCTGTAGCAGGGCTTGCGCCACTTGATCTCCTCGGTCAGTCCGCAGCCGAGCAGGATCGGCCGCAGGCAGGCCATCTCCTCCGGCCACTGTCCGGACCGACTGATATAGGCGTCAACTTCGGGGTTCATGGGCACACCGGTCTTCCGTCGAAACCAGCGAGTGCGCGGCCTGTGGGGATCGCCTGAAAATCTTCGTCCATCCTGGTAATGGCGGATCTTCTATATCTGTGCGTCAACGATGAGGGTTTCTGGTGCTCGTAAAAGCGGCTTCGCCAACTTCCTCCATCCCGCGGACGGGATTGCAAATTCCGCATTCTTGAATGTACCCGTGCCGTCCTCTACCGTTCAACCGGGCGCTGTCAGTACGGCGGGCATCTTTCTGAGGGCTTTGAATTGGAGCATCAGGGTGGTGGAAAACCTCATAGTTCCGGACTGCTCTCAGTACCGTTATAAATACTTCCGGCAGGGCGCTCCGGCCCGGCGCGGCCTGTCAGGGTGAGGGTAGGACCGGAGCTTAGCGGGAAACGCGAAAATGTCGATTCGCCTCAGGAAGCTGCATCCGTTGATCGGGGCCGAAGTCACCGGAGTCGATCTGGCCCGCCCCCTCGACCGGGCTGCGGTGGAAGCCATCCGGAGCGCCTGGAGCCGGTACGGCGTGCTCCTCTTCCCCGAACAACCGATTACCGATGAGCAGCAGGTGGCCTTCAGCCGCCATTTCGGGACGCTGGAGATCTTTCCCCAGGCGGCGAACCGGTCCCGGACCGTCCCGGAGATCTTTCGCGTCACCAACGTGGGGGACGACGACCGCATCCTGCCGGTCGATTCCCCGGGCGGCCGCTACAGCACGCTGATCTGGGTCTGGCACACCGACAGCAGTTACCGTCGAGTGCCCGGCAAGGGGGCGGTGCTTCACGCCATCGAGGTGGTCACAAAAGGGGGCGACACCCTGTTTGCCAACATGTGCCACGCCTACGAGCAGATGCCGGTGGAGCTGCAAGAGAGGATAGCGGGGCTGAAGGCGCGCCACAGTTTCGAGTACTCACGCCAGCTGCGGCAGCTGCCCCCCATGGATCCGGCCGAAGCGGCCGAGGTGCCGCCGGTGGACCACCCCCTGGTCCGGCGGCACGGGGACGGGCGTCGCTCGCTCTACGTCAGCGCCACCTACATGGAGCGCATCCCGGGGCTGAACGAGAAAGACAGCAGGGGGCTCATCGACGAGCTGATGGCCTGGGCAACCCAGGATCGGTTCGTCTACCGGCATCGCTGGCGCCCCCACGACGTCCTTATGTGGGACAACCGCTGGTGCATCCACGTGGTGACCCCGTTCGATCACGGCGCGGAGCGCCGGGTGATGCACCGCACCACCATCGCCGGCACCGAACCGGTGGAAGGGTGAGCGGGTTACAGCGGCGGGCGCTGGTCCTCTCGCCGCTCAGGCCACCGCCTTGCGCACGATGTCGGACAGTCCGGCCTCGGTTGCGTCGTCCAGCTCGGTGAAGAACCAGGCGCAGCCCATCAGCTTGTCAGGGGCGCCCTCCTCGACGGAGAGCTTCACCTTCTCGGTGAGGCCGAAGGTCATGTACTCGTCATCCGCCCGGAAGAAGCAGAGCACCGGTCCGTCCAGGGCGTATCCCGGCATGCCGTACCACACCCTGGGATTGAGCTCCGGCGCGCTCCGTCGGATGAGCGCGTGGACTCGCTCACCCATGCCCCGGAAGGGCTCGGGCATCGCGGCAATCTTCTCGAGCACCGCGGCCTCGCCGTCGGCCTTCTTCTTCGCCTTGCCTGCCATGGGAGTTACTCCTCCTTACTCGGCCGCGCGCCCCCGACAGCGCGGATTCCGGCTCTTTTTCGGGTGCAGCAACACCGCTCGCGAGGTGCGGTTCTCCAGAGCTGGTCGAGGGTTGCGAGCGGGACGTTTTTCTTGACTGACCGGGTGGAGATCCGTACGGTCTGGAGTATGACAGAACACAGACAAACAGTCGAGACCGCACCCGCCATCGACGACGGATCGACGACGCGCGACGCCAAAGGGGAGTGGACCCCCCGGTTTCTGGGGAAAGCACAGCCTTTCGTCTGGCCGTTCCAGCCAAAAAAGCTCCTCCAGTTTCTTCTCGGTTTCCCCGGTTTCCTGTGGCCGTTCGGCGCCGTCGCCTTCTACGGGCTCGCCGCCGTAACCTGGCACTACCTCCAGCCGGGGGCCGACCAGTTGAGCAACTTCAGCGAGCTGCGCGCCTCCTGGATCCTGCCGATGTTCGCCCGCAACATCGTCATGCTGGTGATCGTCGCCGGCTCTCTGCACCTGATCCTCTACTGGCGCCGCGTCCAGGGGACCCGCTTCAAGTACAACTCGCGGTGGCCCAGCACCAACAGCAAGGCGTTTCTGTTCAACGACCAGGTCAAGGACAACATCTTCTGGAGCGTCGTCAGCGGCGGCGGGATCTGGACCCTGTACGAAGTGCTCATGTTGTGGGCGTACGGCAACGGCTGGGCTCCTTACATGTCGTGGCGGGACAACCCCCTCTGGTTCATCGCCCTGGCCGCGGTTCTCCCGTTCTGGCAGGACTTCCACTTCTACGTCATACACCGCATTTCGCACTGGAAACCGCTCTACAAGTGCTCCCACTACCTGCACCACCGCAACACGAACGTGGGGCCCTGGTCCGGTCTGTCGATGCACCCGATCGAACACCTGCTCTATTTCACCCGCTGGATCATCCTGTTCCTGGTGCCCTCGCACCCGATCCACATGTTCTACCTGATGCAGCGTCCGGCGCTCAACCCGGCCCTGGGTCACACCGGCTTCGACAGGCTCGTCCTGAAAGAAGAGAGCGAGGGCATGTCCATCGACTCCTATTTCCACTACCTGCACCACCGCTACTTCGAGTGCAACTACGGCACCGTCACGGTGCCGTTCGACCGCTGGTTCGGATCGCTGCACGACGGCTCTCCAGAGGCGTACGCCCGTATGCGGCGCAAGCAGCGGATCCCGGCCAAGACGGACGCAGAGGCGGTCAGCGCCTGAGGTAGCCCTTCTCCCGGTTCTGCTGCGACGACCCTGCGTCTGCCGAACCCCCCATCGACTTTTATGATACCCCGTCCGATCGGTATCAACGACGCTGTGCGCCTGTCACTGGCGGAAGATTGCGGAGGATCTGGCGGCATTCGAAGATCGCGCTGCGGAGACTGACCTCGCATTCGAGGATGTGTTGAAGTCTCTGAAGCGCAGTGGCAAGATATAACCTTCGGATAAAGACCTCCGAGATCCGGGAAATTGAGGCGATCCCCCGATAAGGGTGCGTCAGCGGAACTGCCGCTAAAGGTCTGCATCCCGCGCGGTCGGCAGCACTTCCGGGTTGACGCAGTACTCCGGAGCCTCCCCGTTCAGCACCTTCACCATGCTCGTCGCCATGGAGTGGTAGATCCGCGCCATGGCCACCTCGCTCGTACCGGCCGTGTGGGGCGAGAACAGACAGCGCCGGTCGCGGAACAGCCGGTGGCTCGTGTCGGGCGGCTCTTCCTCGAACACGTCGAGGCCCACCGCACCCAGCTGCCCCGACTCCAGACCGTCGGCGAGGGCGTCGTAGCTCTCGACCACTCCACCGCGTGAGGTGTTGATGAAGAAGGCGCCCGGTTTCATGCGGGCCACCGCCGCCGCGTCGATCAGTCCTCTCGTGTCGTCGTTCAGCGGGACGTGCACCGATATGTAGTCGCTGCGCGCCAGCAGCTCGTCGAGCCCCACCACGGTGACGCCGATTTCGCTCACGCTTTCCCGCCCTACGACGGGGTCGTACCCCAGTACCTCCATCTCGAAAGGCCGCGCAAGCCGGGCGAGCCGGGCCCCGATACGTCCGAGACCGATGATGCCGAGGGTGCGGGTGGTCATGTCGCCGGTGAGGAAGTGGAAGCGCTCGTTCCAGCGGCCTTCGCGGACAATCGCGTCCGCCTGGGGCAGGCGCTTGACGATGGACAGCAGGATGGCCAGCGCCCCCTCGGCCACGGCAAACCCGCCTACCGGCGCATACACGAGGGGAATCCCGCGGGCTGTCGCAGCTTCGACGTCGACGGTGTCGTACCCGGCGCCGGGCCGCCCGATCACGCGCAGCCCGGGAGCGGCCTGAATTATCTCCGCCGAGATCCGGATCTCCATTCCCCTGCTGACGATGCCGATAACGTCCCCCAGCGAGGAGACCAGGGTCTTCTCGTCGGTGGCGTTTTCTACGGGAGCGACGGTCTGCAGGACGTCGATGGCCTCGGGGCCGATGGCGCCGGTGGTCAGGATCCGTTTCCCTGAATAGTCTGTTCCGTTCATGTCAGAGCTGAGCCTCCTTTGCGGAAACCTGAGTTGGTCCGCCGACGTTAAGCTAACCTACTCTCGATCAAACGTACCGGAGCCCACAAAGTTCACGGCATCCCGCCGGCCGGGTTGCACCGCATCTGCATATCGCACCTCGACACCGCCCGGGTTCCAAACCATACTTCGCCCCCGATGACGGAC
>JAPOZF010000740.1 GCA_026706165.1 Gemmatimonadota bacterium | reverse complement strand
CCTACGCCGGCGCCACCGGTTTCATCGGCTTCGACAACTACCGCCGCGCCCTGTTCTCCGGGGACAGCTTCTTCTGGCTGACGATGCGCACCACCGCCCTGTACGTGGCCATGAGCGTCGTGGGGGTGCTGATAACCGCCCTGCCCCTGGCGATGTTATGCCAGCGCGCCCCGGTGGGGCAGCCGTTCTTCCGCACCCTCTACTTCCTGCCCTCGATCACCCCGGGGGTGGTCGTGGCGCTGGTCTTCTACCACATCTTCGGCAACTGGGGGCAGCTCCTCGACAAGTCGCACACCGCCCTGCCGGCCCTCGCCATTCTCGGCGTCTGGGCGGGGGCCGGCTACAACATGGTCATATTCCTCGCCGGCCTCGCCGACATCCCGCCGCACCTGTACGAGGCGGCCCGCGTCGACGGCGCCGGCCGCTGGCAGCAGTTCCGCCACGTCACCGTCCCGATGCTGCGCAACACCCTGGTGTTCGTCACGGTGATGACGATCATCAGCTCGTTCCAGGTCTTCACCTCGGTCTACATCATGACCCTGGGGGGGCCGGAACGGAGCACCGAGGTCGTCGCCTACACGATCTTCATCAACGCCTTCGCCGTGGCCGGGCAGATGGGGTACGCCTCGGCCCTGGCCTGGCTGCTTTTCATCGCCGTGTTCGTCTTCGTCTTCTTCCAGATGCGCATCTTCCGCTCGCGGCAGGTGTACGATTGAGAAACCGCAAGCTCACGGCACGGCTGTTCTCGGCGCCGACCCTGGCGCTGCTGGCGATGATCCTCGGGGCGGTGGTCATGACCTACCCGTACGTGTACATGCTGGGCTCCTCGTTCAAGACGCGGCGCGAGTTCGCCGAGGACCGTCAGAGCATGATTCCGCCCCGCTTCCAGATCGGGCACCGCCTCGCTCACGCCCGCGGCGAGCCGAGCGCCCTCGACTGGCCGGGGTCGGACTGGCCGGTCTGGAAGAACTACGTCGACGCCATCCAGTTCGGGAACGTCGACCGCTACCTGTCGAACAGCGCCATTTTCGCGTCGCTGATCACCGTCGTGCAGCTGTTCTTCAACATCCTGGCCGCCTATGCCTTCGCGCGCATGCAGTTCAGGGGGCGGGAGTTCCTGTTCACCCTGCTGCTGTCGACGATGATGGTGCCTCCCGCGGTGCTGCTGATACCCAACTTCCTCGTCGTGCGCGAGCTCGGGCTCGTCGACACGCTCTGGGGGGTCGTCGTGCCGATGTTCGCCGGCGCCTTCGGTATCTTCCTGCTGCGCCAGTTCTTCCTCAACATCCCCGCCGAGCTGGAGCACGCCGCCCGCATCGACGGCTGCGGCACCTGGGGCATCCTCTGGCACGTCATCCTGCCGCTCTCGAAGCCGGCCCTTATCACCCTGGGCTTGTTCACCTTCATGGCTTCCTGGAACATGTTCGAGTGGCCGCTGGTGGTGCTGACCAACCAGGACTTCTATCCGCTGACCGTCGGCCTGAGCTTTTTCCGCTCCGAGGGGGGCGCCGACTGGCCGCGGATCTTCGCCGCCAGCGTCATGGGCGCGGCCCCCCTGATCGCGCTGTTCCTGCTCGCCCAGCGCTACCTGGTGGGGGGAATCAGCCTGAGCGGCATGAAGACCTAAGGCTCCTCCCGGTTCCGTGATTCAGCGAGAGCTCCGCAAGCTCGTGGTGCCGCTGCTGGGCCCCGCCCTGGTCCTGCACTGCGTCTTCTTCGTGGCGCCGGCCCTCAACGCCTTCTGGTACTCGACCACCTCCTGGTCGGGGATCACCGCGGAGAAGGAGTTCGTCGGCCTCGCCAACTTCGAGCGCGCCTTCAACGACAAGACCTTCGTCACGTCGTTGGAGAACGTCGCCTGGTTCTCGGTGCTCGGGTTCGCGCTGATCTTTCCGCTGAGCCTGCTGTTCGCCGTGGTCCTGTCGCAGAAACCGCCGTTCGAGCGCCTCCTCAAGTTCATCATCTTCGCGCCGACGCTGCTCTCCGTGGTGGTCACCGCGGCGCTCTGGGGCAGCATCTACAACCCGGTGATCGGCCTGCTCAACGAAACCCTGCGCAGCCTTGGGCTCTCCTCCTGGGCGCAGCCCTGGCTCGGCAGCCGCGGCACCGGGCTGCCGGCGATCACCGTGGCGATGATCTGGCAGGGGCTGGGAACCTTCGTGATCCTGTTCCTGGCGGGGCTGCAGAAGATTCCGCGCAGCTACTACGAGTCGGCCGAGCTCGACGGGGCCGACGGCTGGCAGAAGTTCCGGCACGTGACCCTGCCCCTGCTGTGGGACGTGGTGCAGGTGCTCGTCGTGCTCTGGATCATCGGCTCGGTGCAGGCCTTCGCGCTGATCTTCGTGATCACCCGGGGCTATCCCAACGTCGTCGAGGTGATCGGAACCTACCTCTACTGGTCCGGTTTCCAGGGGCAGAGCATCGGCTACGCCTCGGCCATGGGGGTGGTGATGTTCCTCCTCGTCCTCGTCTTCAGTCTCGCCGTCAGCCGGCTGATGCGCCGCGAAGTGGTCGAGTACTGATGACCGATCCCCGCGACCGGATGGCCGCCCTCCTCCTCCGGGTGACCACCGTTTTCCTGCTGATGGCGTACTGCCTCAGCTCGGCCGGCGCCCTGGCATGGGTGGTCTACACCTCGCTCAAATCCAACCCCGAGTTCTTCGCCAGCACCTGGGCGCTGCCGGGGGAATGGAAGTGGAGCAACTACCGGTACGCCTGGGCCAATGCCGAGATCGGAGACTACTTCTTCAACACCGCCTACATAAGCGTCGTGTCGACGGTGGCGACGGTGCTGCTGGCGGCTATGGCGGCGTACGTGCTGGCGCGCGTGGTGTTTCCGGGGCGGCAGTTCCTCTTCTACCTCTTCCTCGCGGGGATGATGGTGCCGGCGATGCTCTACCTGTTTCCGCTGTTCGTGCAGATGCGCCAGATGCGCCTGACCAACAGCCACGCCGGCCTCATCCTGATCTACGTCGCCACCGGGCTGCCGTTCTCCGTGTTCGTGCTGACCGCCTTCTTCAGGACGCTGCCGACCCAGTTGGAGGAGGCGGCCCTGATCGACGGGGCCTCGCCGTGGCGGACCTTCTGGACCATCATGCTGCCCCTGGCCAGGCCGGGCCTGATCACGGTCTCGATCTTCAGCTTCATCAACACCTGGAACGAGTTCTTCTGGTCGCTGATCCTGCTGCGCAGCGGCAAGCTCTACACCCTTGCCCGCGGCCTGCAGACCCTGTTCTTCAACATGTCGACGGAGTCGCGCTGGACCGAGCTGTTCGCCGGGCTCGTCATCGTCATGCTGCCGCTCATCGTCGTCTTCATCCTGCTTCAGGACCGCATCACCGAGGGGCTCACGGTGGGGGCCATCAAGGGATAGGATCAATGGACCGCAGGAGTTTCCTCAAGTGCGCCGGCGCCGGTGCCGGCGCCCTGGCCGCCGGCTGCGATTCCCACCTGCCGGACGAAAAGGTGATGGAGGTCTCCGGCCTGGGGCCGCGCGCCGGGGCGACTCCCTGGAACCAGCTGCACTGGAAGGCCGTCGACCGCTTCGAGCAGGACCATCCCGAGATCCGCATCGAGCCGGCCAGCGGCGGAGGGGGCGGCTACCAGGAGCTGATGATCCGGGTGATGGAGGGGAATCCGCCGGACATCATGTCGTTCGCCACGGCCGAGACCGGGCTGACCTACTCCTACGTCGAGCAGGGGCACGTGCTCGACATCACCGACTACATGCAGTGGCCGGCGTACGACACCCCGGGGAAGACCTGGCTGGAGACGCTCGATCCCCTCTACCACGACGCCATTTCCTGGAAAGGGCGGTTCTACGCGGTTCCGATAAGCGTCATCTCGCTGCAGGTGTACTGCAACCGCCGCCTCTACGAGAAGGCAGGCGCCAGCCTCAACCCGGAGACCTGGGACGAGTTCGTCGACAACTGCGAGCGCCTGAAAAGGGCGGGGATCACCCCGATCACCCAGGACGGGATCCACTGGTACACGAGCTGGTGGTTCGACCACCTGGCGCAGCGGATTCTCGGATCCGACAAGGTGCGGCGCGCCTTCCGCGACCCGCAGCGCAGCGTTCCCTGGACCGGGGACGGCTTCCTGCGCGCCGCGAGGATGGTCGGCGAGCTGCTCGACAGGGGGTACTTCGTCGAGGGGTTCGCCGGCCTCAACCACATCGAGTCCGAGCTGATCTTCTGGCAGGAAAAAGCCGCCACCGTGTTCGTCGGCTCCTGGCTTACCGCGGGACGCACCGAAGTGATGATGGAGGGCTTCCGGATGTATGCCTTCCGCTTCCCGCAGGTGCCGGGTGGCGCCGGCAGCCCGCGCGAGCTGATCGGTTCCCTGATCACCCTGTCGGTTCCGGCCAGGGCGAGGCACCCGGAGCACGCCGCCCGCTACCTGCGCATCGTCAGCAGCCGCTGGTTCCAGTCGGAGATGGTGCGCACCACCCGCATGGTGAGCTCCTATCCCGGGATGGAGCTGCCGGACGTGCAGCAGGGACTGGAGCTGATCCTGGGGAACACCGAGCGGTTCTTCCCCTTCTCTTTCGGCCTCGAAGGGGCCGAGCCGTTTCTCTACCGCCAGTACTGGAACGAGTGGAACCGCTTCATGGTGGCCCGCGAGATCACCGCCGAGCAGCTGGTCGAGAACCTCGAGAGCATCTTCGCGACGCACTACGGCATGGTCCGGGGGTAGGGGGTTGCAACCGTCGGCGTGCGAGCCGGCTGTGATCACGCGCTGCTCCCACGCGATTCGCGGGCCCTTGTTTCGGCCGGAATGACCCGGCTTCCCGCGCTGAGCGTCAAACCGTCCGAAGCGCTGATCGCCCCCCGGCCGGGTGCCCCTGCCTGAGGTTCAGTACATGTCGTCCGTGCTGGTAAGGGGGCACCAGCGGGACTCGAACAGGGAGTCGAGCAGCGCTTCGCCTGCCCTCGCCGTGCCGATGCGGCGCAGGGCCAGCCCCCCGTAGAAGCGGTTGTAGCGGTTCTCGTCCCCCAGCAGCGGCAGGATGGCGGGGACCGCTGCCTCGGCTTCCGGGCCGATCTTCGCCAGGGTCAGCGCCGCGTTGCGGCGGACGCGGTAGTCGCCGTCGCCGAGCAGCCTTCCCATTTCCCTCACGAGCCCGCCGCCGTACAGGCCGGCCGTCCCCAGCGCCTCGGCGGCGTTCCTGCGCACCCACCAGTGATCGTCCCCGAGGGCCGCGGTCATGGCCGGGACCGCCTCGGCGGCCTCGGCGCCCATGGGGGCGAGGGCGCCGGCGGCGAACGCCCGCACCCACCAGTGGGAGTCTCCC
>JAPOZF010000409.1 GCA_026706165.1 Gemmatimonadota bacterium | reverse complement strand
GGGCGGCGGTGTCGGCGTTGTCGTACAGGGCGGCCTCCCCGGCGCCGCGGGGGTCGCGGTTGTAGGTGCTGCGGATGTAGTCGAGGGGCAGCACCGTGCGCCGCCGGCGAATCCCCACGCGCTCGAGGATCCACTCGTCGCTGGTGCCGATGTCGAGATCCTCGAGAAAGCCGTTGTCGATGACGTTCTCGGGATGGAAGTGACCCATGCCGTGGAGGTACAGGGAAGCCAACGATCAGCCTGCGATATGCTCGCCGCCGTCGACGCGGACGATGGTGCCGTTGATCCAGCGCGCCTCGTCCGTGCTCAGCAGGAAGATGACGTCGGCCACCTCAGCGGCCGTGGTCAGCCGCCCGAAGGGGTTGCGCAGGGACGCGGAGGCTTTCAGGTGTTCGCTGCCGGGAATCAGCCGCAGGGCGGCCGAGTCGGTCACCCCGGCCTGGACGACGTTGGAGCGGATGCCGTGGGGGGCGTACTCGGCGGCGATGGCGCGGCTAACCGACTCGAGCGCCACCTTGGCCGCGGCCACCGCGGCGTAGCCGCGCCAGGCGACCTCGTTCCCCTCGCTCGTCATCGCCAGCACGCGCGCGTCCCCGGCGAACAGGCCGGCTTCGAACACCTCCCGGGTCCAGGTGGCCAGGCTCGTCCCCATGCTGTACACGGTGCGCTCGAAATCCTCGTCCTCGAGCACCGCCTTCGCGTCGTACGGAGGCGGGCTTGCGAGGTGGACGAGGCTCCTGCCGGCGTCCCCTGAAAAGACCGCGTCGACCGCCTCGGCAAGCGCCTCCGGGTCGATGCCGAGCTGTTCGGCCAGCTGCCGGCGGTCCCGCTCACCCTGATCCCCGAAGGAGTCGGTCAGCGGGGCTATGAGACGCAGGTTGCCGAAGGCTATCGAGTGCAGCATGGTGCGCACGCGGCCGCGGCCTCCCAGGCGCTCCTTCAGAGCGCCGACCACGGTATCGCGGCCCTCCTGCGACAGGGCGTCGAGGTTGAAGGAAAGGAAATCCCCGTCGAACCGGCGGATCGCCTCGAACTCCGGCTCGATCCCCTTCATGGCGCCGCGCCGGTCGCGGTGCACGACGGCGACACTCATCCCGTGGCGGGCTAGCTTCCTGGCGGCAGCGAGGCCGAAGCCGCTGGAACCTCCGAGGATCAGCGCCCACTGGTCGGTGTCGAAACGGATGCTCAACGGGTGGGGATTCTCTCTGGCGGGGTTGATTGGGGAGGGTGAAAATCTGTGGGACCGGGTGGCGACTGTCAAAGCCGGAGCGCCTGTCCGCGGCCGCTGCGGCCGGGGGCGGGGCGTTGCACCCTCGCAGCGCATGCCGGAGTTTTGCTCCGCTTTTTTCCGCTGCCGCCGGAGGCAGCGGTAACCGCCCGGAAAAACAACATGAAGATCACCCGCATCGAGCAGTTCGTCACCGCGGTCCCGCACATACCCGAGATCGAGAAGAGCCGCCCGGGAGATTTCCGGGAACGGCCGATCCCCATCATCAGGGTGCACACCGACGAGGGGATCGAAGGCATCGGCGAAGGGGGGCGCGGCGAACGCTTCGAGAACCTCGAGGAGTGGATCGGGGTCGACCCGATGGCCCTCAACCCGACGGCGATGGGGGGCGCCTTCGCCATGGCCATGTTCGACATCGCCGGCAAGGCCCTCGGAGTTCCCGCCAACAAGCTGATGGGGAGCCGGCACTGGGACGAGGTCCCGGTCGGCTGGTGGTCCCCGCCCCTCGAGCCGGCGGAGTTCGCCGCCATGGCCGAGACCGGGGCCCGCCTCGGCTACAAGACCCACAAGCTCAAGGCGCGGCCCTGGAACATCGTCGAGACCGTCGAGCTGATGACCGCGGCGGCCGGTCCCGACTACGGCATCATCGTCGATCCCAACATGACCTTCGAGACCCTGCACGCCACCCTGCGCATCGCCGACAAGCTCGAGCGCTACAACATCCAGGCCTTCGAGGACCCCTTTCCACGGCTTCCCGGGTGGCACCAGTACCGCGACTTCCGCCGCCACTCCACCATCCCGCTGGCCCCCCATATCGCCGATCCCCAGTTGATCATGAGCGCCATCCGGGCCGAGGCGGCGGACATGTTCAACACCGCCGGAGAGGTGGAGCGGGCAAAGGGGAACGCCGCCATCGCCGAAGCTGCCGGCATGCCGGTCTGGCTGCAGGTGGTCGGGCTCGGACTGGGGGTCTCGGGAGCCTACGGAACGCACGTGCACTCGGTGATCCCGAACGCGACGATCCCTTCCGACAGCCTCCACTTCACGCGCGAGAACAACCTGATCTCCGGGGCCCTGACGCCGAAGAACGGGCTCGTCAAGGTCCCCGAAACCCCGGGCCTGGGGGTCGAGCTCGACATGGAGGCGGTCGGGAAATACCGGGTCGGCTGAGGGGCGAAGGCCGACTGCGCGCAAGGAGTCCGGCACCGGGGAATCGGAGGACGGCAACGAAAAGGGGCCGGATCCCCGCGGCCGGGGAATTTGCGGGGGCAGCGAGATCGGTGAGGCATGAACGGAATCCGGCCCCTCAGCGGCCGGGCCCCAGGCTCGAGATGAAACAACCCGCCCGACCGCGAGGAGAGGATCAGATGGAAGCATCGAGACGGCAGCAGTTCTTCGAGGAGGGGTACCTCGTCATCCGCGAGGCCGTGCCCCCGGAGCGGCTGGCCGAGTTGCGCCTGTCCGCGGAGCTGATGGTCGACCGCAGCAAGGCGCTCTCCGCGGCGGCGCGCGGCGGCGGCCCGCCGGGCGGCGACTGGTACGAGAAGGTGCAGCCGCGCGTCGAGATCGACGACGCTGTCGAACCCGAGACCGCCGGCCTCGTCGATTTCCTGCTCGGGCCGACGGTCCGGGGCGTGAGCCAGGAGCTGATGGGGGCCCCGGAAACCGCCATCACCGGCATGCAGATCACCTGCAGCGGCCTGATCGACTACGGGTACACCGACTGGCACCGCGACTCGAGCGCCCGCGAGCAGGCGCCGCTGTGCGGCCTGCAGGACGACCTGATGGCGAACGGGCCCGGGTACGTGCAGTGGAACATCGCCCTGTACGACGACGACGTCTTCTGGCTGGTACCGGGCAGCCACCGGCAGCCGACCGACGAGGAGCAGCGGCGGCAGCTGCTGACCGACCCCACCTCGCGGCTCAGGGACGGCATCCCGATGGACCTGAAAGCCGGCGACGGCGTCGTCTACCCCAACGTCGTCATGCACTGGGGCAGCTTCTACTCCAGCCGGCTGCGGCGCACCCTGCACCTCGGGTTCCGCTCCTTCGGCAGCGGCATCTTTCCCTACGCCCACTTCACCCACTGGGACATGGGACTGGGGTTCACCAGGCACCTGTCGCCGCAGGCGCGCGCCTACTTCGAGCGCACCGTCGAGCTGTTCGACCGAGAGGGGGACGAGATCGAGCGCACCTTGCGGGCGGTGATCGACGGCGACGGCGGCCGCTTTCGCGAACAGGTCGCCATCCTGCACCCGGGGTCCGAGGGGCGCATGACCACGGTGGTCCTGCTCTGCCGCATCGCCGAGAAGATCGCCCTTGCGCACAGCCCGGAGGTCGCCGCGCTGCCGGAGGAGGAGCGCAACCGCGCCCTCTCCGGTCCCTCGGATGGGCATTACTACGGCGGTCTGGCGGCGCGTTTCAGCGACGCCGAGGCCGCCGCGCTCGAGAAGCGGTTCGCCGTGCTGACGGGGCGGCTCGAACAGGACGCCGCGGCCGTGCACGAGCGCTACCTCGCCGTGCACGAGGAGCTGAAACCAGAGGCGGAAAGCCCCCCGGACTTCGAATCGCGGCCGCTGCGGCAGTTCCACTGCGACATGCCCGAGGGGTTCGGCATCGACGAGTTCGTCGAAAGCTGGTAGAACGGAGACGGATCCCCGGGCCGCGGGAACTGCCCGTGCCGCCGGCGGGGGCCACCCCCGCTGCAGAACCGGCCCCGGTTGCCGGGGCGGAGGTGAGGAATGGATGAAATGCAGAAATACCTGTTCGACCTGAACGGGTACCTCGTCATCGAGGACGTGCTCGACCCCGCCGGGCTCGCCGTCCTCAACCGCATCATCGACGGCCTGGAGATCCCTCCCGATTCCCTCCGCGTCTCCTATGCGGGGGGCCGGCACACCCGCCCCGGGTTCCTCGACTGGGGACAGCCGTTCGTCGACCTCCTCGACCACCCCGACGTCATGCCGGTGCTGCGCTTCCGGCTCGGGGACTGCTTCCGGCTCGACAGGCTCTACAGCATCGTCATGAGCCCCGGGCAGCCGATGGGAAAGCTGCATTCCGACTACGGCGCCTCGTCGCCGCTTGCCGCTTCGGTTCCGGGCGAGTACTACTCCTTCCCCCTCAACGAGGTCCACAGCGGCTTCGTAGTCGTCTCCTGGAACCTCACCGACTCGGGGCCGGAACACGGCGGTTTCTGCTGCCTTCCCGGCAGCCACAAGAGCAACTACAGGCTGCCGCGGCAGATCGCCGAGGAGGGGGAGGATTCCCCCCACGTCCTCATCCCCGAAGCGCCTGCCGGATCGGTCACCCTGTTCACCGAGGCCCTCACCCACGGCACCTCGGCCTGGCGCGGGCCCCACCAGCGCCGCACCCTGCTTTTCAAGTACTGCGTGTCGCAGATGGCATGGGGGAGCGGCCGGGTCCGGCCCCCCGACGGCTGCGAGCTGACCCCGCGCCAGCGGCAGCTGCTCGCCGAACCGGCAGACCCGTACCGGTTCTTCCCCTCCCTGTTCGAAGAGGAGGAAGCAACCGCATGAACCTCACCGATCTCGGAGCGGGGGCGGGAGCCCTGCTCAAGGAGCGGGGACAGACCGTCGCCGTGGCCGAGTCCTCCGCCGGAGGGGTGATTTCCGCAGCCCTGCTCGCCGTGCCGGGGGCCTCGGCCTATTTCAAGGGAGGAGGCGTCGTCTACACCGGCGCTTCCAAGCAGACCCTGACCGCGGTCCCGGACGAGGCCATGGCGGAGGCGCGGGCGGCAACCGAAACGCACGCCCTCCACCTCGCCCGCGCCGCGAGGCGGCGGCTCGGAACCGACTGGGGCATCGGGGAGACCGGGGCGGCCGGGCCTTCCGGCAACCGCTACGGCGACCCCCCAGGGCATACCTGCATCGCCGTGTCCGGGCCGCTGGAGAAGGCCGTCACCCTGGCGACCGGCAGCGACCGGCGCGAGGAGAACATGTGGGCGTTCGCCAAAGCCGCTCTCGACCTGCTCGCCGAGTGTCTCGGCCAGGAGTGAGAAACGGCGGCCGCCGAGGCTATTCCCTCACCCGCCGTTCACCCTCGGCATACCCGCATCGACATCCCGCAGGGG
>JAPOZF010000307.1:390-5341 GCA_026706165.1 Gemmatimonadota bacterium | reverse complement strand
GCCTGCTTTTCAGAATCTCCGTCATTGGTATCTCCGTCCGAACCGGTTCGCCCAGAAAAAATACAGGATGAACCCGCCTGGGATACCCGATTTACCGCAGCAGGTGAGTTTGTGCCTCTGAACGCTCCCGCAGGGTCACCAGCCGGTAGAGGTAGCCCGCCTCAGGCCCCGTACACCTGCCGGGCGGTGCCGCCCAGGACCAGAGCCTGCTCCTCCGCCGACAGAAACCCGGTGTGCAGCTGCGCCAGCCGCAGCCAGGCCGGATAGTTCTGGTGCTTGAGGGTTCCCGGCTGGTCGGTGCCCCACATGATCTTGCCCGGCCCGACGGCCTCGACCGCCAGCCTGAAAAACCGTTCCGCCGCCGGGTAGGGGAAGTCCTCCTCCCAGTCCGGCAGCGACGCCATGTCGAACCATACGTTCGGCAGCCTGCCGAGGGCGATCTGCTCCCGCCACATCCCCCACTTCTCCGGGTCGGCCTGCTCCGCCTGCTTGCGGGGCTGCCCGAGGTGGGCGATGACGATCCGGAGATGGGGGCGGCTCTCCGCAATCCCGCGCACCGCCTCCGTCTGGTACGAGGGATCCCCGGCCGTGCCGAGGTCGAGGACGAGGGGGACGCCGGCCTTCTCCGTCGCCGTCCACAGCCAGGAGATGCCGTCGTCGTCGAGGCGCGCCCCCGGGTGAACGCCGGACAGCCCGGCCTCGTACGAGAACTCGATCTTGACCGCCGAGAACTCCCCGGTCGCCAGCATGCGGTCGAACTCGCCCCGGTACTCCGGGCGCCAGGGATCGGCGTGCAGGGCCCCGAGCAGGCGGTCCGGGTAGCGGCGCACGGCGTCGAGGACGAACCGGTTGCACTCGCCGTAGATCGTGCCCTGCTGCAGCACCGCCTTGCCGACGCCGGCCCAGTCGAGGTTGGCGATCAGCATCTCCGGGGTGAACTCGGTGCGCTCGTTGAAGGGGGGGAACATGCGCACCGTCCGCCGCCCGCCCACGGTCATGTTCCCGTACCCGGCGCCGCGCGTGGCGCCGCCGCGGATGAGGCCGTTGACCTCGGGAAAGATGTGGTTGTGGGCGTCGACGATCACAGCTCGTACGTGCCCTCCCGGCGCCGCCCGAACTTGCCGACGCACAGGGCCCGGTGCTCCTCCGGCATGCGCTCCCAGGTCTCGGCCCAGAGCGGCTGGTGCCCCCACTCGACCCAGTTGTTCATCCAGCGGGGGTAGTAGGCGACGTTGAGGCCGACGCGGATATCCCCGCCGGTGTTGGCGCCGGCCCCGTGGAAGAGGCCGCCGTGCCACATCATCACCGAGCCGGCGCGCCCGGTGATGTCGCGGATCGCCGGATCGTCGGGCTCGAGTTCGGCGGGGGGTCTCTTCAGCCGCGAGCGGTGGCTCATCGGCACCACCCGGGTGGCGCCGTTGGCGGCGGTGAAGTCGGTCAGCATCCAGATCGAGTTGATCATCCAGGGCACGTCCGGCACCCTGAGGAAATCGCCGGCCGAGTCGACGTGCAACGGCCACTGCCCCCCGTAGCCGGGCCAGAGCGGTTTGCTGGCGGCCTCGACGACGCGGAAGCGGTCGCCGAGGAGGTGGCGGGCAACGGCGACGGTGTCGGGGTGGAAGGCGCAGTCCCAGACCCGGTCGTCGTGGTTGAGCATGCCGAACAGGGTCTGGTACGGCTTTTGGTCGGTGTTGTACTCCGAGTAGCGGGGGTCGTCGTGCAGCTCGAGGAAACGGGCCGCCATCGCCCGCGCCTGTTCCCCGGGCAGGCGGTCCTCGAGAACGCAGTAGCCCCAGGTCTGCAGGTGGTCGGCGGCTTCGAGCAGTTCCGGGTTCATCGCTGCCATCTCCGTCGCCGAAGCGCCGCGGGAACGGGCGCCCTCAGGGAAGCCGCGGGACGACCTCCGTCGCCATCAGCTCCATCGACCGCTTCATCTTCTCCTTGTCGTCCCAGTCGTGGCCGATCATCAGCACCGTGCCGAAACCGCCGGTGACGTCGTACAGCTCCTGCAGGCGCGCGGTCACCGTGTCGGGACTGCCGACGATGCCGACCTCGTCGACGATGTACTCGCGGGTGACGTCGGCATCGGACATGGACGGGTCCCTCTTCGGCAGGTCCATCATGTTGGCGATCCTCAGCATGCCGCAGAGGTACACGAGCGAGTCGCCGAAGGCCCCGTTCAGGGCGTGTTCGCGGGCCTCGGCATCGGTCTCGCCGACGTAGATGCTTCGCGAGATCCGCCAGTCGGCGCGGTCCGGGTCGGGACGTCCCGCCTCCGCCGCGCCCTCGCAGTACATCTCCCACTGCCGCGTGACCTTGTGCGCCGGCGCCATGTTGATGCTGATCGGCAGGAACCCGCGCTTGCCGCCGGTGGTGGCGGCCATCGACTCCTCCTTGACGATGCTCATGGCGACCGGCGGATGCGGCTTCTGGTACGGCTGCAGCACCTCGCCCAGGCCGAGCTCGGGGACCTTCTCGCCCAGGACGACCTTCCAGTAATCCCCGTTGAACTCGAATGGGCCGTCCTCGGTCCAGAGCTTCATGACGATGTCCATCGCCTCGAGGTTCATCAGCCCCTGGGTGCGCGGATCCGGCAGGTCGAACAGCCCCCAGTCGGTCGGCACGCCCCCCTGCCCGAAGCCGACGTTGATGCGGCCCCGCGACAGGTGGTCGAGGTAGGCGAGGCGCACGGCGACGTTGACCGGGTGGTGCTGGGTCATGATGGTGACCCCGGTGCCCATGCGGATCCTGCTGGTCTGCGGCAGCACGTGGGCGATGAACAGGTCGTTGGCCGGGATCGGCTCCCACATGGCGGTGTGGTGCTGGCCGATCCAGGCCTCGCTGAATCCGAGCTCCTCCGCCCACAGCACGCACTCCGTGTCCTCGTCGAAGGTCTCGGTGCGGTCCTTCTGCGGCGGGTGCAGCGGCATCATGAATTTCCCGAGCTTCATTTTTCCTCTCCCGGACGGCGGTGCCCGTCCCTGTTGTCAGTTCTCGTTCACGGCCTGCAGCATCGCGTGGATGTATCCGTAGGTGTAGGCGAACCCGATCTGCGCCGGCTCCTCTCCCGAAAGTCCGGGGACGTGGTCGGGCATGATCATGTACTCGTACCCCACCTCCTTGAAGGTGCGCAGGGCCTTGAGCATGTCGACGTCCCCTTCGTCGGGGAAGACCTCGACGAAGTCGCCGAGCCCGCCCTTGATGTTGCGGAAGTGGAGGTTGAAGATCTTTTTCCGCTCGCCGAACCAGCGGATGACGTCGTAGACCTCTTCGCCGGGGTTCTCCAGGCTCTCGGCGACGCAGCCGAGGCAGAAGTTCAGGCCGTTGCAGGGGCTGTCGTAGAGCTGGGTCAGCTTCTTCAGACCGTCGACCATCCCCATCACCCGCGCCACCCCGCGGTAGGTGTTGCCGACGCCGATCCCGGGGTCCGAGGGATGGCAGGCCATCTGCACCTCGTACTCCTCGGCCACCGGGATGATGCGCTTCAACCAGTACTCGACGCGCTCGTACATCTCGTCCTCGTCGGCGGCCCCCCCTTCGAACTCCGGCAGCGTCCGGTCGAGCTTGTCGTACTCCCACGACGACAGCCGCGCCCCGCCGCGGCCGTAGCGCGACTCGGTCCGCAGATGGCCGAGGATGGTGATGTTGTAGTTGAGGCCGCGGATCCCGGCCTGCGAGGCCATGCGCACGGTATCGCACATTCTGTCGAGCTGGCGCTCGCGCTCGTCGCTGGCGGGCAGGAAGATCGCCCCCGCCTCGTTCTCGAAAGCGCTGCGCGAACCCAGGGGGATGTGGATCATCTCGAGGTTGATTCCGTACTTGTCAAAGCGTTCGCGCAACCGCACCAGCGTGTCGGCCGTCCACTCCTCCCAGGGTTCGGTCGGGGTCTGGTCGACGTTCCTGACCCCGAGCTGGGCGAGGACCTCGATGTCGGTGTCGTGGCGGCAGTGAAACTGGGTTCCGATATACATTCGTTTCTCTCTTGTCAGATCAGGCCCGCATCAGCTGCAGGCAGTTTTCGTACACCTCGAACCGCTCTCCCTCGCGCTCTTCCGGATCGACCTTCTTGAGGAACAGGGCGCTGCCCGGGCTGGAGCCGGCGAAGCTGCGGTGGCTGGCTATGTGGGCAGGGTCCGGCCCGTTCCACTTGACCTCGTTATCCTGCAGATAGATGAACTCCCCGGGGTAGCGGCCGGTCATCTCCTTCATGCGGTCGCGGTAGAAGAGACCCTGCTCGCAGGCGCTCCTGCGCACCGCGGCCATGCGCTCGGGGGGTTCCTGTTCGATGGAGTCGAACTCGTTCAGCGGCGCGGTCACCTCGCTCTCGAAGTCGATGGCGTCGAGGTCGACGGTGCCGAACCCGCCCTGCGCCGCCACCAGCAGGTGGTTGCGGTCGCGGCGGAACGGCGGCGTCGGCCAGTCGGACCGCGGGTCGTGGCCCATCAGGTGGGCGCCGGCGGCGTCGGTGGCGACGATCTGGTCGCCGGCCACCAGGGCGTTGCCGACGCGGCCCTCGCCCCCCCACTCGCACCCCCACTGGCCGGTGGTGGCGTCGATGATGTTGAGCGCCGGATCGGTGATGCGCGCCAGGTCGGGGAGCACGTAGGAGAGCCGGATGGCGTGGTGGAAGTAGGTGCGCACGCGGCCCTCGGGGGGAATGGTCGGCGTGATCCCGAACAGGTTCTTCATGCACAGGGTCAAGCCCATGAACCCGTGGTTCTTCATCTTGGCGACCGAGATCACCTCGTCGGCGTCCCGCCAGCAGCTGCTCAGGGTGTAGCGGTCGAACATGAAGCCGCCCCCGGGGACATCGTACTCGGCGAACGGGGCCAGCGTCGACTCGTCGTACTCGACCCCGAACTCCTGCAGCAGCTCCAGGTAGTTGAGGCCGTCGGTCCGCTTGCCCCCGGCGTCGTACCCGTGGGTGTCGCTGGCGACCAGGTCGGCCGAG
>JAPOZF010000307.1:0-380 GCA_026706165.1 Gemmatimonadota bacterium | reverse complement strand
CCGCCCGGGCAACGGCGTCGTCGACCAGCTCCCGGCGGCGCCCCTCGAAGCGCTCGACGTTGGTGTGCATCATGTTGAACTTGAGAGCGATCCGCCCCGCCTTCTCCAGCTTTTCCCAGGACCGCGCCAGCGGAGCGGTGGCCCGCGCGAGCGCCTGGTATACCTCCTCGTCGGAAGCGCGGTGGTCGCAGCGCACCGCGCGGACCTTGAACTGCTTTGCCATATCGGCTTGCCTTCCTGTTCCGTGGGACGAACTTTTGCCCGTCGAACCGGGTGGGGCGGCGGGCAACCCGGTGAAGGGGGCTGATAATACGCCTCCCCTCGAAAAAGGGTCAAGCAGATTCCCGGGCCTGCGCCGTTCCCCGCCGAGCCCGAAGTTG
>JAPOZF010000777.1 GCA_026706165.1 Gemmatimonadota bacterium | reverse complement strand
GTCGAAGTTTCCGGCGTTCAACGCCAGCATCGACGTCGGCAGCGAGGAGGTGATCTACAAGAATTACATCAACATCGGCGTCGCCGTGGATACCGAGCGCGGGCTGCTGGTGCCGGTCGTCCGCGACGTCGACCGCAAGAACATCCTCGAGCTGTCCGTCGAGCTGACCGATATCTCGGCGAGGGCGCGCAGCGGCAAGCTCGCTATCGAGGAGATGCAGGGCGGCACCTTCACGATCAGCAACCTCGGGGGGATCGGCGGCACCTCGTTCACGCCGCTGGTCAACGCTCCCGAGGTGGCGATTCTCGGAATCGCCCGCAGCAGCCAGGAGCCGGTTCTCGTCGACGGGGAATTCGCGCCCCGCCTGATGATGCCCCTGGCCCTGTCCTACGACCACCGCCTGATCGACGGCGCCGACGGAGCCCGCTTCCTGCGCTGGTTCTGCGACGCTGTCGAGAACCCGTTTCTGCTCGCCCTCGGCGGGTAGGCGCCCGGTCCCTGCCGTGACGAAAACCCAGCTCGCCGTGATCGGCGCCGGCCCCGGCGGCTACGTCGCCGCCTTCAAGGCCGCCGACCTCGGACTGGACGTCACCCTGATCGACCCCGACCCGAAGCCGGGGGGCGTCTGCCTCTACCGGGGCTGCATTCCCTCCAAGGCCCTGCTCCACGTCTGCAAACTGCTCAACGAAGCCAGGGAGGCGGAGGCGTGGGGGATCAGTTTCGGCGAACCGGAGATCGACCTGAAACGGCTCAGGGACTTCAAGGACCGCGTCGTCGCCAGGATGTCAGGCGGACTCGGCCAGCTCGTCAGGGCGCGCAAGGTGAACTTCATCCGCGGCCGGGCCCGCTTCGTCGACGGCGGGACCCTTTCGGTAGACACCGACAGTGAAGAGGGCCTGCAGCTTCAGTTCGAGAAGGCCATCGTCGCCACCGGTTCGCGCCCGACGACCCTCCCGGTTTTCGACGCGGGCGGCGACCGCGTCATGGACTCGACCGGCGCCCTCGAGCTCTCCGAGGTCCCGGCGCGGCTGCTGGTCGTCGGGGGCGGCGCCATCGGAGTGGAGCTCGGCTCGGTGTACGCTTCGCTCGGGTCCGCGGTCTCCGTGGTCGAAATGATGCCGGGGCTGGTACCCCCGGCCGACCGCGACCTCGTCAAGCCGCTGCACGACCGCCTGGAGGAGCTGTGCGAGCGCATCATGGTCGATACGACGGTAAGCTCGGTCCGTGAGGAGGAAGAAGCGCTGCGCGTCGCCTTCCAACCCCGGGACGGGGAGCCTTTCGAGGAGAGCTACGACAAGCTCCTGGCAGCCGTCGGGCGCACCCCCAACTCGGACGGCCTCGGGCTGGAGAACACCGGGGCTACGGTCGACGGCCGCGGCTGCATCGAGGTCGATCACCAGCGCCGCACCGGGGAGCCGTCTATCTTCGCGATCGGCGACGTCACCGGGTCCGGGCTCGCGCACAGCGCCAGCCACGAAGGGGCGGTGGCGGCCGAGGTCATTGCCGGCCGCCGGGTTGCCTTCGAGCCCAACGCCATACCCAACATCGTCTACACCGACCCCGAAATCGCCTGGTGCGGAGTGACCGAGGAGGAAGCCGCGAGCGACGGCCTCGACGTCGAGATCACCCGCTTCCCGTGGGGAGCTTCCGGCCGCGCCACCACCCAGGACCGCAACGACGGCCTCACCAAGCTGATCCTCGACAGGCCCGGCGGCCGGGTGCTCGGCGTCGGGGTGGCCGGCGCCGGCGCCGGGGAGCTGATCGCCGAGGGGGTTCTCGCCGTCGAGATGGCTGCCCTGGCCAGCGATCTGAGCCATTCCATACACCCCCATCCCACCCTCTCGGAAACCCTGATGGAAGCGGCCGAGCTGTTCGGCGGGCACAGCCCGCATCTGGCCCCGGGGAAACGCTGACAGCGGAGGCAGCCGCCCTTTTCAGGACTGCCTTTCCCCAGGCCTGGAAGATGACCCGGAACCAGAAAGCCCCCTGCCTGCTTCGGGAGCAACCATGACAACAGCTGAGTCGCCGGTCAGGCATTTCCCCCTGTTGCTGGCGCTTCACTTTGCCGTAGGGCTGACTCCTCAGGTCAACCTGCACGCCGAAGTCCTGTCCCGGAGCGATGCCGTGCGCATGGTCATCGAGCGCAACCCGGAAGTGGAAGCGGCTCGCAACGCCTGGGAGGGCGCCCGCGCCCGTGCACGGCTGGACAGGGCCCCGCCAGATCCTGAATTCGAGTTCGAAGAACTCCCCAGGCTGGGAGGATCGCAACATCATGGCGAGCACACGATCGGCGTCAGCCAACGGGTTGAATTTCCCCTGAAGTGGTGGCATCGCCTGCGGGCCGGCCGCCGGCAGGCTGAGGCGGCCCGCCTCGCCCTCTACGAGACGGCAAAGCTCGACATGGGCATGCGGGCAAAGAACGCCTATGACCGGATCGCCCTGCAGAGGTCGCTGCTCCGGCATGCGCGCCAGGACCTCGACCTGGCCCTGGAAATCCTGCGCCAGGCCAGGATCCGGTTCGAAGCGGGGGATGTGCCCCAGTTGGACGTCATGCGGGCCAGCGTCGAGGCCGGACGGGCAACCAATCGCCTGACCGCAGCGGAAAACGACCTCTCCGCGGCCAGGACCGGGCTCAATGCGCTCCTTGCCCGTCCGCTGCAGACCCGGTTTTCGATATCGGACAGCCTGTTCTACCAGCCCCATGATACCGACCTCGACCAACTGACCGATACCGCCCTGCGGCAACGGCCCGATCTGGCGGGGATTTCGCTGCGGTTGAACGCCATGGAGAACCGCCAGGGGGCGGCGACCGCCGCTCTATTTCCGGATCTGAATCTGGGGCTGGCTCTCCAACAGCGGCATGGCCACGGGGAAGATTCCTGGCTTTTTCGTTTGGGAATGGAGATTCCGCTGTGGGCCTTATCCCGCCAGCGCGGCGAACGGGCCGAAGCCAGGGCCGCGGTCGCCCGGACCGAGGCTGAACGCGAGGCGCTGCGCTACCAGGTCCTTCTCGAAACGGAACAGGCCTGGCGCGGCCTCGGTACCGCCGGCAAGCAGGTGGTCCTGTTCCAGGACCGGATCCTTCCCGAAGCCGGGCGTGCGTTCGAGTTGGCGGGCCGCAGCTACGAGGAGGGCAAATCCTCCTACCTCGAGCTGCTGGAAACCCAGCGCACCTGGATCGAGACGCTGGTGGAATACGCCGGGGTCCTGTTCGAGTACCGGGCGGCCGAGGCTGCGCTGGAAAGGGCGGTCGGCAGTCCCCTGCCTGCCAGGAGCCCGGCGGGAAATTGAACCAACTGCCGCGGGGGGCAATGTTGAACAGTGAATTACCGGTGGGCTCCCATCAGGTACGCAGGAGTCCTCATCCGTCCCCGGGGAGAATGAGAATGCGCATCTACAAGTCGAGCCTGGGAATCACGGGTTTGCTGACGGGTCTCTTCGCGCTTGGAGAGGGCCTCTCGCTATTTGCCCAGAACCAGCCGGCCCGGGCTGCTGGCGAGCATCACGAGAAATCCGGGGAGAGGGTACGGCTGAGCGCAGCGGAACGGGCGGAGTTCGGCATCGAGGTCGCAAACGCCTCCCCGGGCAAGCTGGCGATACAGGTGAATACACCCGGGGAAGTGCAGGTCAATCCCAATCTGCTTGCCCACATCGTGCCCCGGGTACCGGGGGTCGCCAGCGAGATCTTCGCCAATGTCGGAGACCGGGTGAAGCAGGACGAGATCCTGGCAGTGCTGGAAAGCCAGGATCTCTCCGAACCCAAGTCGGCTTACCTGGTCGCCCAGGAGCGCCTGGAGCTGGCTCAGGCAACCTTCGACCGGGAAGAAACCCTGTGGGCCCAGTCGATCTCTTCGGAGCGGGTTTTCCTCGAGGCCAGGACCAGGCTGGCGGAAGCGCGGATCGACCTGCGGGTGGCCGAGCAGAAGCTTCGCGCCCTCGGGTATCCCGTGTCCAGCCTGGAGAAGCTGTCCTTCGAGGGCGACGAGCGCTTTACCCGCTACGAAATAAGGGCCCCCTTCACGGGGACCATCATCTACAAGCACATAACCCAGGGGGAAGTGCTGAAGGAGGATTCCGAGGCCTTCATCGTCGCGGACCTGCGTTCCGTGTGGGTCCTGTTGACGGCTTACCAGACGGACCTGCCGTTCCTGCGCGTCGGCCAGGCCGTCCATATCCAGGGAAGCCAGGGCGGCCCTTCCACCACCGGAACCGTGGACTATATCAGCCCCATCATCAACGAGTCGCTGCGGACAGCTTCGGTTCGCACCGTCCTTCCCAACCCCGACGGCCGTTGGCGGCCCGGCTCCTTCGTCACCGCAACCATTGATGTGGAAGGCATCGACGTTCCCCTCCTGGTGCCGGGTTCCGCCGTCCAGATGCTGGAAGACCACCCCGTCGTCTTTGTCGAGACCGGCGGGGAATTCGTCCCCCAGCCGGTCCGCTTAGGCCGCGCCAACCCCACCCATGCCGAGATCGTCTCCGGGCTGGAACCGGGACAGCCGTATGTCTCCCGGGGGGCCTTCGTCCTGAAAGCCCAGCTGGAAAAGGGCGCTTTCGGCGAAGGCCACGCCCACTGACCGCCGGGGGAAGGGCAGGCCGATGGTAGACCGCATCATTCAGCTGTCGCTGCACAACCGGCTGCTCATGCTGGTCCTGGGAGCGGTGGTGGTGGGGAGCGGTTACTACAGCTACCGGCAGCTTCCGGTCGATGCCTTTCCGGACGTCTCCCCCAACCTCGTGCAGGTATTCACCGTCACCGAGGGTCTGGCCCCCGAAGAGATCGAAACCTACGTCACCTACCCCATCGAGACGGTGATGAACGGCCTCCCCGGCATCGAGAACATCCGTTCGGTTTCGAACTTCGGGCTCTCTGTCGTCAACATCTACTTCGAAGACGGAATGGATATCTACTTCGCCCGCCAGCTGGTCAACGAACGGCTTCAGGAGGCCCGGGAACAGATCCCGGAAGGGTTCGGCGAACCGGCGCTGGGGCCGATTTCCACCGGTATGGGGCTGGTGCTCTTCTACTACCTCGAAGACACCACCGGCGAGCACTCGCTCGAAGAGCTGCGCACGATCCAGGACTGGCTGGTCAAGTTCCACCTGCAGACCGTTCCGGGAGTCACCGAGATCCTCGGCATCGGCGGCCACGAGAAGCAGTTTCACGTAGTGGTCGATCCCCACGCCCTGTTGCGCTACGGGGTGACCCTGCGCGACGTCATCGAACAGATCGCAGCCAACAACCTCAACGTCGGCGCCCAGTTCATACGGAAGGACGCCGAGGAGTACGTCGTGCGCTCGGTCGGCCTGGCCTCCACGGTCGCCGATATCGAGAACATCGTCATCAAGGCAGCGGACGGAACTCCCACCTTCCTC
>JAPOZF010000658.1:4942-5377 GCA_026706165.1 Gemmatimonadota bacterium | reverse complement strand
CTCCCGGGCTATTTCCCGTCTCGTGCGTCGTCTCCATCACCTCGGTTGCCAAGTCAAAATCAAACATGCAGCGTGAAGCTTCTTAATAGCGCAGGAACTCTTCTCTCACCTGCGCGAAGGGCCGCCGCTCCTGCTCCCAGGCCGCGAGCAGATCGGCGACAGGGGGTTCCGGCGTCGAGCTCGAGGCGCACCCTGTCGCTGCCTGCGAGCTTGTCGAAGTTGTGGATACCCAGGGCAGGGAGGTGCCAGTCGAAGCGGTCGCGGAACAGACTTTTCGCTGTGGCCAGCAGGTGGAAGGCCGCGGTCACAGGGCGCAGGCAGGGTGAGAGGGCGTGCAGCTGCACGCCCCCGCAACGCTCTCCGGCGTGCTTGCCGAACGAAGGCGACGCTATGCCGGTTGTAACTGGATGGATACGGAGAAACGCCGGGGGGTAT
>JAPOZF010000658.1:0-4932 GCA_026706165.1 Gemmatimonadota bacterium | reverse complement strand
CTTCCGAGAGGTTGGTCCCCTCGAAAAAGCAGGTGCCCGGGTACAGGGACGCGGTCTGCGGTGTCGGCATGTTCGGGGAGGGGGCAACCCACGGCAGCCCGGTATCCTCCCAGGACATCGACCGCTTCCATCCGCTCAGTTCCACGACCTGCAGCTCGGCGCCGATTCCGTGAACCTCGTTGAAGAGGGTGGCGATCTCGCCGATTGTCAGCCCGTAGCGGACCGGAACGGGGTAGCGGCCGACGAAGGAGGAGAACGCGGGATCGAGCAGGTTCCCCTCGAGCACCTCGCCGCCGACCGGATTGGGGCGGTCGAGGAGGACGAACGGCACCCCGCGCCCGGCGCAGGCTTTCATGGCCGCGCTCATGGTGTACAGGTAGGTGTAGAAGCGCGCACCGACGTCCTGCATGTCGAACAGCAGCACATCGATGCCGTCGAGCATGGAGTCCTGCAGGGCGCGGGTGGGGCCGTAGAGGCTGATGGCAGGCACACCGGTGCGGCGGTCGACGCCGTCCGCAACGGCGACCCCGTCCTCGGCGTCGCCGCGGATCCCGTGCTCGGGACCGAACAGGGCCGCCAGCTCTGCGGCCGGCTGGGCGTGCAGGCGGTCCGCGGTCGAGCGCAGCAGGGAGTCGACCCCGGTGGGGTTGGTGATCAGGCCGACTCGCCGCCCGGCGATCAGCCCGAGGGAGTCGTCGAAAAACCGCTCGTTTCCGAGCCTCACCGCCATCGCTTCAACTGTCCCGGGCGTTGGCCCGCTGCACCCGGCGGACGACGAAGGCGATCCCCCCCAGAAGGCTGGCGACGACACCGGCGGCGTACCCGAGAAGGGACATCGCGAACGCCCGGCTTTCCGGAGCGCCGACCGAGCCGAACAGCTCGACGAAGATGTTCTCCCGCACCCCCAGGCCCCCGATGGAGATGGGCAGGGCTGCGATGACCGCGGCGACAGGCTGGAAGGCGACGAAGTAGATCAACCCGGTGTGCAGCCCGGCCGCCAGCCCCGCCGACCAGTACACGAGAACGCGCGCGAACTGGACGCCGAGGGAAACGGCCCAGACTCCGAGAAGAAGCCGGCCCTTGTTGCGGTAAACCGCCATGCTCCGCCGCAGGCTGGCCGCCTTGCGGCCGGCGCGTTCGGGAAGGATGCGGGTTGCCAGGCCCTCGAGGAGACGCCCGACGCGTCCGCTCAGTCCCATCGCCATCAGCAGGATAAGGGCGGCCCAGACCGGCACGAGAACCGAAATCACGCCGGGGACCCGGACCTCGGCGACGGCGAAACAGGCGATCAAAGCCAGCGTGCAGGTGGAGAGCAGGCCCACGAAGCGGTCCATGAAGGTCGCCGCCGCGGCGCCGCTGGTGCGCCCGGTGAGCCGGCGGACGTCGTAGATGCGCAGCGCGTCTCCGCCGATGTTGCCGAGAAGGACGTTGTTGAAGAACACCCCGGTCAGGTAGAAGACCGTCGCCTGGCGGAAACCTATGGGCAGCCGGTGGGCGCGCAGCAGCAGGTACCACTGGCAGGCTCCCAGCCCGTTGCTGACCACGAAGAAGGCGACGGCGAGCAGGAACAGCGACGGCACCGTCGCGGCGAAGGCGGCCCCCAGCCCCTCGAGATCGGTCTGGAGAGCGAGGTAGTAGAGCAGGCCGGCGCTGACCGCCAGCTTGAGAAGGGTGTTGAGCGCCCTCTTCAAGATCCGGGTTCCGCCATGAAGTCGCGGCTCCGGCGCCGGCCGCGCAGGAAGTACTGCACGAGTATGCTGCCGCCGTACACCCCCCTGCGGTCGGCGTCGGTCCCGGCGGTCGCGAGCCCGCGGCTGCGGCGGCGGCGGCCGAGCAGGTTGAGGGGATGGGTGAAGCACCAGAGCAGCGCCGCCAGCGGGGCCGCGGCGGCGCGCAGGCGGCCGCGCAGGAGGTAGTTGAGGGCCGCCGCCAGCTCGAGCAGTCCGCGCGCCGGCAGCAGCCAGGTCAGGGAGCGGCAGGGGAGGTTCTTGATCAGCATGACGAGATTGTTGCGGTGGTTGAGGTAGCTCTTGCGGAAGCTCGCCGGCGGCAGCGACCGCCCGGCGTGGTGGTAGATCACCGAGGAGGGTACGGCGACGAGCCGGTAACCGGCGAGCCGCAGCCGCCAGCACAGGTCGATCTCCTCGAAGTGCATGAAGAAATCGAGGTCGAGCAGCCCGACCCGGCGCACCGCTTCGGTGCGCACCAGCATCGCCGACCCGCAGGTCCAGAACAGGTCCGCGGGCAGATCGTACTGCCCGTCGTCGGTTTCGACTTCGTCGAGCAGCCGTCCCCGGCAGAAGGTGTACCCCAGGCGGTCGATGTAGCCGCCGGCCCCGCCGCTGTAATCGAACGAGCCCGCATCCGCGGCGGACAGCAGCTTGGGCTGGCATGCGGCGATCGCTTCGTCGGCCTCCGCGGCCGCGATCAGCGGCTCGAGCCAGTTGGCGGTCACCCTCGTGTCGTCATTGAGCAGCACCGAGTACTCGGTCCCGGCCGCTTCGAGGCCGCGGTTGCAGGAGTAGCTGAAACCGCGGTTGCCCTCGTTGCTGATCACTTCGATCCCCGGAAAGCGTGCCCGCGCCTCCTGCAGACTGGGAGCCCCCCCGCCGTCGTCGACGACGATCACCCTGAGGGGCCGGGCGCTGTGGGCGAACAGGGACTGCAGGCAGTCGGCGAGCACCTCGGCCCGATAGTGGGGGATTACGATGGTGACCGGTTCGCGCACACCCGGGCCTGCCGCCGGCTAGTCGGCGTCGTCGTCGCCGGCGTCGCCGGAGGAGATCTTCAGGGCGTTGTGCAGGGTTTCGAGATCCTGGTCCGAGGCGTCGGTGGCGCCGTATTCATCCCGGTACTCGCCGATCAGCCGGATCGCGTCCTCGACGCGGCCCCCGGCCTGCATCGTCGCCGCGAGCTCGCGCCAGGCGTCGTACCGCTCCGGTTCCAGGGAGATGGCGACCCGGTAGGCGCGCTCGGCCCGCTCGAGATCCCGGTAGGTATCCAGCAGGATGCCGGCCAGCGCCAGGGCGTTCTCGTAGGTCGCCGTCGGATGCTCCCCCACGCTTTGGGAGAGGTGATCCACCGCTTCTTCCAGGTACCTGGCCGCGATAGCCATGCGGCCGACCTCGCGCTGGAGCTCGCTGGCGGTGTAGTAGGACTCCCAGTTGAGCGGGATGTTCTCGAGAGCCCATTCGGTCAGCTCGGTCAGCTCGTCGTACCGCTGCTGTTCCTGGTACAGGGAAGCCAGGGTTATGTAGCAGGCGCGGTAGTTCCCCAGCAGCCTGGTGGTGTTGAGGTCCTTGTAGATGCTGCGGTCGCCGACCCCGCGGAAGCGGTAGACCTGCTTCAGGTTGCGGGCGAGGGCGTCGAGGTCGGTTTCGCGCCCTTTCTCGGGGACGAGCCTCAAAGTCATCCCCACCATGCTCAGGTACGGGTCCAGCCCCAACCGGTTGCTCTGGGCAACGGTGATGGCGAAGTAGATGGGCCGCTTCCACTCGTTCCACCTGATGATCCCGATCGTCATGATGTCCTGAACCCGCAGAACGTCGTTCTGGGGCAGGGTGGAAACCTTGGCGTCGAGGCCGAGGTCGGAGAATTCGCGCGGGGTCTTCGGCTCGGGCCACACCCGCTTGTACATGTCGACCAGCTGGGTGTCGGTGAGAACCGAGTCGATGTAGGTGTCGTTGATGCGGATGTCGACCCTGGGCTCGCGGTCGCGCAACTGCTTGATGTACCACCCGGTGTTGAGGAGGCTCAGGTTGACGACGCGGATGTCCCGGCGGATCCCCTCGACCTCCTGAAGGAACCACAGCGGGAAGGTGTCGTTGTCGCCGTTGGTGAACAGGAGCGCGTCCTGCTCGCAGCTGTTGAGCAGGTTGTAGGCGTAGTCGTAGGCGATGTAGTCGCCGGTGCGGTCCTGGACGTGGTAGCTTCCGGCGCCGGTGCCGAGCGGAAGCAGCAGGCCGCAGCAGGCGATACCGGCAAGAACCGGCCTGGCCACACCCCAGCGCTGCCGCGCGAGTTCGAGGATGCCCGTCCACCCGAGCCCCATCCAGATCGCGAACGCGAAGAACATGCCCCCGAAGACGTAGTGGCGTTCGCGCGGCTGCGGGTCCTGCATGTTGAGGTAGAAGGAGAGCCCGAACCCCATGATCAGGAATATCGCCAGCAGCGCGGCGAAGCGGCGCCAGTCGCGCAGTCCGTGCCAGATCAGTCCCCAGATCCCGAGGGCGTACGGGATGAGCGACACCGAGATGGAGTGGGGGGCTTTCTCGGTCGCCAGGCGGAAGACCAGGTCGCGGTTGAGCAGGGGGAAAGGGAACTGCTGGAAGAAGTACTTGAACTGCTGGTCCCACAACTGGTAGGCGCGCGAGGCCCGGGGCTCGAGCATCATGAGGAGCATGCTGTCGGTCCCGTACTGCTCGCGGTTGAGGAACTTCTTGAAGGCGGCCCAGGTCTCGGGGTCGTTCTCGTCGATCACCGGGTTGAGTCCGGAGCGGATGTACAGGGTCGCGTAGGTCGAGTACCCGACCGCGAACAGCACAGCGCTTCCGACGAGCAGCCCCAGGGCGCGGCGGTCTCGCTGGTAGAGATGGTGAAGCAGGCCGACTGCGACGGCGGCGAGGACGGCATTGAAGAGCATCCCCTCCGAGAGGGCGCGCGCGGCGAAGGCCGCAGCGCCGGCCCCGAGGAGCCACAGCACCGTCGGGCGCAGCTCGTCCTCGGTGATCCATACGTACGACAGGAAGGCGACCAGGCCGGCCGCGGCCAGCAATCCGAGCAAGGCCGCCGAACCCGGCCCGTCGGCGAGCACGGCGAGGATGAAGAACCCCTCCAGCCCGGCGCCCACCATGACCGCAATCAGGCGGCGCAGGCCGCGGTCGGCGAACCAGGCGAGGATCAGCAGGCCGGGAATGATCAGCAGGCAGAGCA
>JAPOZF010000196.1 GCA_026706165.1 Gemmatimonadota bacterium | reverse complement strand
TGACCGACAGCATCGCCCGCCTGCGCTACCGCAACGGGCGCGAAAAGGGGGAGCTGCTGACCCCGGGAGAGACCGCCGGGCTGACGATCACCCTGTACCCGACGAGCAACCTGTTCGCCGCCGGGCACCGGATCCGCCTCGACGTCTCCAGCTCGAACTTCCCCCGCTTCGACGTCAACCCCAACACCGGCGACCCGATCGGCCGGGAGCGGCGGCGCCAGGGGGCGGACAACCGGGTCCACCACAACCGGGCGCAGCCGTCCCACGTGGTGCTGCCGGTCATTCCATCCGGGAAGGGATAAGCGCCTCCGCCCGGTCCGGCCGCGGTCCCAAGGGACGCCTGAGACCCCGGGCAGCCGCCGGTGGAGGCTTACAACACGACGTCGTTCCCGCTGCCTGCCCGCTCGAGACAGTGGTCGATCACGTAGCGGTACTTGGAGTATCCGCGCTGGACGAGGGAGAAACGCTTGATGAGGTCCAGCGCCCAGAAAGGCACCAGGGATTCGGTCTTGATCTCCAGCACGACCGGAGACTCCTCCCACCGCGCGGTGACGGCGTCGTCGTAGTAGCTCATCTCCTCGTCATGGCCGGACAGGTCGTACGAACCGCGCATCAGCCGGTAGCGCATGCCGCGGTCGAAGGTGATGCGTCCGTACGCGTCCACCTCGCTGACGAAGGGCTCGCGGCGGTAGCGAAGGTGGAGCACCGGTTCGGTGCCGTACAGGTGATGGACCTCGGCAAAGGACTGCGGCAGGGCGGCGTACGCCGTGGAGGTGCGTTCGCTCCTGGCGACGTCGAGCACCCCGGGCCACTCGGCCATGGCGATTCTGTCGCGGACCTTCCAGACGGTGCGGTCGTGCCGGTACTTGACCTCGGGGGTGCCGGACTCGGCGGCGCCGGTGCCGTAGTAACGGACTCTCGGTTTGAACCGCAGCAGCTGGCGAAGCCTGGTGTCGTGGTAGAAGCGCAGCCCGGGGGTATCCATGTACACGCTGTTGACGGTGTAGGTTCCCTGCTCCCCGGGGACGTTGGGGTCGAGTGAAAACAGCGGCTGGATGTAATCGCGGATTTCGGCGGCCTGCGGCTCGGTTACGGCGTACTTCATCTCGTAGCGGTGGATCGCGGGCAGCTCAACCGCCATCGCCGGCCCCCTCCTCCTGCAGGACCCCCGGATCCTCGATTCCCAGCTCGTAGTACAGGAAGTAGAGCGCGTGCGCCAGATCGCGCTGGCTCTCGGCGATGGCGACCCGCGCATCCATGATCGTGCGCTCCAGCTCGAGGATCTCGTCGGCCGGCACGGTGGGGTAATCCCGTGTCTCGGCGATCACCTGCGAGGAGCCCTCGATGATTGCCTCCCCCTCCCGCAGAGTCAGGTCGCGGGCGAGCAGCGCCTCGGTGTACCCGGACAGCGTCTCGCGGACCTCGTCGGCGACGCGCTCGCGAACCGCCACGAGCTCGAGCTCGCTTCCCGAAACGGCAAGGGAAAGGCCGGTCAGGTTGCCGGCATTGCGGTTGAACAGGGGGAGCTCGAGGCCGAACCTCAGCTCATACCAGTCGTCGTCGGAGCGCTCGAAGTGCCGCGATGCTTCGAGGAAGGAGAACTGCGGCATCATCCGCCAGCTCTCGTGGTCCCGCCTCCGGAGGGCGAGTTTCCGCTCCTCTTCAGCCAGCCGGAGCTCCGGACGGTTGGCCCAGGCGAGCTCGAGGAGGCGCTCTTCGTCCAGGGAGATCCGGGGCAGCGGCTCGGGAATCACCCGGGTCTCCCTGGAAATCCCGGTGAGCCGCCGCAACCTGCGCTCTTCCTCTCGCAGTGCGTTCAGGCTGAGCAGGTGCCCCTGCCGCGCCTCGACGACGGCCATCCTCGCCTTGGTGAGATAGACGATCGATCTGCGGCCGACATCGACCATGGTCTCGATCTGGGAGATGCGCAGGTTCTCGTTCTCGACCCGCATGGCGGCGATGCGGACCAGCTCCGCGTACATGGCGACGTCGGCGCAGGAGCGGCGCACCCGGGAGGCCAGCCAGTGCCGCTCGCGCACCGCCTCGGTCTTGCGTCTCCACAAGGCCACCTGCTTCCGCTGCCGCCGCACTCCCGCCTCTCCGAGAAAGGGAGGACGCCAGCGGATTCCGACCTCGACCTCCCCCACCCGGGAGTTCCTGCGCCTGAAGGTCGAGTTGCGGACCCGCAGTTCCGGATTGTCGATCCAGTCCAGCGAGCCTACCCGGTGGGAGCGGACTCCTGCCTCCGTCTCGAGGGAACCGAGCCGCGGGTTGTTGCTCAATCCCCGGGCAACGGTTTCCTCGACGGTCAGTGTCGGTCCGTCCTCGCCGGCGGCGTCGTGAACCCCCGGGGCTTCGCCGGTGAGATCGGCCGTGGCGGCCGCCGAACAGGGAATCGCAACGAAAGGGGCCAGCAGCGCGAGAAACCGGCCGCCTGCCCTCATCGCCCCGGACTCCGGGCTTCCGGGGCGCCTTCTTCGGCGAGGGCGCCCCGCGGTGAGGACGGCCGGTCGACGACACGCACGCGCACCGACTCACCGGGCAGCAGGAGGTGACCGGGCTCGAGGAGGACGCGGGCCTTCCTCGCCCACGACACCTGCCCGCGCAGCCACAGTCTTTCCGGAAGCGGGGAATACCCCGGGTGCACGAAGTCGATCCTCCCCGTCGCGTCGAACTCGCTCGACCGCCTCGACATCACTTCCACTCCCTGTCCGACGGCCAGCTGCAGGTCCTGCGTCTCGGGGACGTACACCTCCACCGCGGAGGCGTCGGTGCTCTCCACGGTAACGATCGGCACGAAGGCATCGACCGTACTCCCCTGCAGGGCGAGGATCTCGGAGACCGAACCGGAACAGGGCGACCTCACCGTCCGGTACTCGATGCGCTGATCGATCAGGGTAAGCGACTGCCTGACCTCGTGTATGCGCTGCACGCGGTCGCCGAGAAGCGAAATCATGATGCTGTCGCCGTAGGCGCTCGAATCCCCGGCGCCGAGCTTGAGCACGTCGGGCCGGATGAGCGCCGACTGCTCGGCTACCGACTGCGCCAGGGCATCGCGGCGGATGGTCATGCGGGTCAGGTCGCGATCGTGCCCGAGGCCGGCTGCCTCCGCCGCGACAAGGGCGTCGATTTCCCGGCCGAGGGCCTCGAGCTCCGCCTCCTCCGCCTGCACTGCGGCGTACTGCTCGGAAACGCGCAGCCGCAACAGGTCGTACTCGACGCTGTATCGACGCCGGTCGGCAGCCGCTATCGACTCGAGGGCGGCCAGCTCTTCTTCACGCAGCCGCTTTTCCGCCAGCAGGTCGGAAACGTCGAGGCGGACGAGGACCTGGCCGGCGGAAACCCCCTCCCCTACCGCGGCGCTCACCTCCTCGATGGTACCTCCCTCGCGGGCGCCCACCGACCTCACCGTCGACACCACCGTGCCGAGCAGGTACGGATCGGCACGCCACTCCCGGTAGCCGTAGACGGCCGTGAGCACGGCCGCCACCCACAGGCCGCGGAAGGCGTTCTTCTTCAGCCAGCGCTTCATCGACTACACCTCTACGGCAGAGGAGTGGTTCATGAAGGTGAGCCCGCGTATGCCTTCGATCTGCCCGAGGGCCTCGATCAGCCGCGTCGAGTCCCCTTCGTCGGCGAGCTTCACCTGGTAGGTGCAGTCGACGAGATCGCCCTGGGCGACGTCGCGCATGGTGACCAGGCCGAAGGTCCTCGGCACCTCCTGCAGTATCCGGGCAACCTGGGCGGCGAAGGCGGGCCCCGACGGTACCTGGAAGCGCACGAGTCCGTCGTATTTCATCCGCGTGCCGAACAGGGAGGCGTGCATGACTACGGCGATTGTGCAGAACAGGGCGGTCGCGAAGGCGGCGGCGGTGTAGCTCTGCACGCCGCAGGCTACCCCGGCGCCGAGGGCGGCGAACAGGAACACCAGGTCGCGCGGATCGCGCAGGTTGGTGCGGAAGCGGATGATCGCCAGCGACCCGACGATGCCGATGCCCCTGGCGACGTTGTCGCCGATCGCGATCATCAGCAGGCAGGTGATGATGCTGCCGAGCACCATGGTCTGCATCAGACCGCGCGACCAGGAAAGGCCCTGGAACGTCCACTCGTACACCAGTGCGATAATGCTCGAAAGGCAGAAGGCGGATACGAGAGATAGAAGGACCATGTTCCAGTGGAGCTTGATCGTCCCGAAATCGAGCAACAGGCTGTCCATCAGACACTGACTCCCGAAAGACCTTCAACAGGTGAGGTGGAGAGGAAGGGAAAAACGCGGCCGAAAGGGGCTATGAAATTCGTCCCCGGGCTGTTCAGGCTCAAGGGTTTCGCGCGGTTTCGGGATGTCCCGGGCGGGGCTTCCGGCTTTGCCCCGGCCCGCCGCCGGGCGGCAGACCCTCCCCGGGAAGTGGACCATTGCCGTTTCGCTGCCTCCGGAGCTGTCGAGCGGTTCGGCCTGCAGGTCACGGTTTGCGCGCGACCTTCGACATCTTCCTGGTCACGGGGAACCCGTTGACCGTGATGCGGCACAGGTAGACTCCCGAGGCGACCTCGTGTCCGGCAGCCGACCGGCCGTCCCAGACCAGCGAGTGCTCGGCCGCCTCCATGATCTCGTCGTCGGCAATCGTCGCCACATGGGCTCCCAGCAGGTTGAACACCCGAACGGTCACGTTGGAAGTTCTCGACAGGCTCAGGAACACCGTGGCACGGGTGGAAAAGGGATTCGGATAGCTGACGGCCCTCACCCCCGGGTTCGATGGGGAGGGGGTGCCCGGAGCATTCCACGCTCCCGGGGTCCCTCCGCCGGGTGAGGCGTACCAGTTTTCGTAGCGGGAGTTGTCGGCCGTAGGCTCGATCAGGGCCAGGGTGAAGCCGGTTCCGTTCGGCTCGGTCGGCCAGGGGGGGCGCTCGTCGTACACCACCGAATCGACCACCCGCTCCGAGCCGGTCAATAGAGTGACGCGCTCCCCGCGGCTGCTCAGGCCGAAGGGAAAGTCGCCGAGACAGCCATCGGTCTCCGGATAGGCACTCCTGAAATCGGTGCTGTCGCGGCAGAGCACGGCGTAGCCGCCGGCTTCGAGAAGAAGACCGGGGGGCAGCACGAAGTCGGGCGAGTCCCCCGCATCGCGAAAACGCCAGCCTCCGATCCCGACGGGGGCGGGGCCGTGGTTGTGAAGCTCGACCCAGTCCCCCGAGTCGAAAACCTCGCCCGAGTTGTAGTTGATCTCGTTGATCACGACCGGCGGCTGTTCGGGTGCAACCGGTTCCTGTCCGGACGATGCGAACCGGGCGGCGATCCGGTAGTTCCCCTCGATGGCAATCCTGGCGCGGGAGGTTTCCGAGACCGGATCCGACCAGGTGTCGAACTCGAACCCCGGTGCCG